>JAPOZE010000312.1:3818-5332 GCA_026706225.1 Acidobacteriota bacterium | reverse complement strand
ACCTGGGTGGCGGCGCAAAGGAGGATCACCAGCACCACCCGGTGGAAGAAGTTGAGCTCCGCTCCGAAAGTGTGGGAGACCCCGGGGTGGCTCAGGTGGTAGCTGTTGTAGGCAAATTCCACCAGCCAGGAGTAGAAGATCCCGCCCAGGATGGTGGCGAAGCCGGCCGCCGGTGTGCTGCGCCTCCAGAACATTCCCATCAGGAAGGCCACCAGCAGGCCGGGCATCAGGTAGCTTCCGTACTGCACGATCTGGAGGAAGAAGTTTTCTTCCGAGTTGGGATCGAGCACGAAGATGGCCATCAGCGCCGCCAGCACCACGAAGAAGAGGATGCAGAGCCGGCCCACCAGGATCATGCGCCGCTCGTCGGCCCTGGGGTTCAGGTGCCGCTTGTAGACGTCCACCGCCACCAGGGTTGCGGCGGAATTCATCATGGAGTCGATGGAGGAGAGAATGGCCCCGATGACTCCGGCCATGATCAGGCCCACCACGCCGGTGCCCAGCGGGATCACCAGCTTGACCAGCTCGGTGAAGGCCGTGTCGGGGGCGATGGTGCGGTCCGGCAGCCGGGTCTGAAACAGGTAGAAGGCGGCCACGCCGGTTCCGATGGCGAAGAAGGGGATCAGCATCTTCAGGAATCCGGCCACCACGATCCCCCAGCGCGCTTCCAGGTCGCTGCGGGCGCTCAGGGTCCGCTGCACGATGAACTGGTTGGTTCCCCAGTAGAAGCAGTGCAGGGCCATCAGCCCCGTCAGCACCCCCGTCCAGGGCAGCTCGGGGTGGCTGGCGGGCAGATAGAGATGCATCTTGCCGGCCCCTTGCCGGTCGAGCGCCATCATGGAATCCCAGCCGCCGATCTGGCTGAAGGTCAGAAACGCCAGCAGAATCCCCGCCCCCAGAAGGAGGACCGACTGGATCACGTCCGTCCAGATGACGGCCTTCAACCCTCCCCAGATGGTGTAGCTGGCCGAGACCGCCGCCAAAGCGATCACGAAGAAGGCGTAGTAGAAGGGGTTCACGTTGAGCTTGTCCCGCCCCTGCCGGGACTGCTCCTGGCCGGAGGGGGAACCTTCCGTCCCGGCGGGAAGGGCTGAACCGGCAGGCCCGCGGGTTTCCGCGCTCGCCGTCACCGCCACCCGGCTGACGGCGTCGCCGCCCAGCAGGACGCAGACCGAGCGCGAGCCGATGTAGAGCGCCGGCACCATCTGGATGACGGCCATCAGCACCACCATGATGAGCGAATAGGAGAGGCGGCTGCGCTCGTCGTAGCGGGCTCCCAGGTAGTGGGAGAGGGTATAGACCTTGAGGCGCCGGTAGACGGGCAGGAAGCCGTAGCAGAGCAGCATCAGTCCCACGATGGCTCCGAGTTCGAAGTGGGCCTGGGCGAAACCCACGCTGAACCCGATCCCCATCATCCCCACCATGTGGTTGGCGCTGACGTTGCTGCCGAATATCGACCCGGCCACCCCCCACCAAGGGGTGTTGCGCCCGGCCAGGAAGAAGTCCTCGGAGGT
>JAPOZE010000312.1:0-3058 GCA_026706225.1 Acidobacteriota bacterium | reverse complement strand
CGCCGCTCCACCTGGCTCTGCAGCACTTCCAGCGCGTGGAACCCGTACCGCTCCACCATGTGGAAACCGATGACCAGCGCCCGGTCGATCTTCCGGCCCAGGGGGTGTTCCCAGTTGGGCCGGCGCCAGACCACCGGCAGGGCCGAGCCGGCCCACAGCGGTATCCCCATCTCCCGGGCCGTCTCGTACATCCAGCGGGCGTCCTCCCAGCGGTAGGACAGGTGCTTGTCATTGAAAACGGGCACCGACCGGTTCCCTTCTCCGATGACCCCCGCGATCTGCTCGAAGAAATAGCGGCGCGGCAGCATCTCCTGTCCCAGGCTGGACACGGGGTAGTCCCCGTGCTCCCCGATCAGCAGGACCCCGTCCACCGCCAGCTTGTCGCCTCCCAGGGTCAGCGCCGCCCGGATGCTTTCGTAGACGGGTATGTCGAACTCGTGGGCCAACTGGCGTCCGACGTCCCGCTGGTGAACCTGGTCGATGTAGAGCGAGGCGATGGCGGTCCGGGGAGGAACTAGGCCCTCGTCGGTGGGAAATCCCCGCAGGAACTTGTCCACGATCACGCCGGCGTGGCTGTTGGGGAAGAAGGTGGTGACGACGGCGGCGATTTTCGGGGGCGGTTTGGAGCCCTGGGCGGGCCCCGTGGCTGCCTGCCGGGAGGGATCGGCTGCCGGTTCCTTCCCGGAAGGGCCTGAGCAGGCAGCGGCCCCCAACAGCAGAATAGTCAGGGTCAGTCTAAGCGTGCGCGGAGCCGGGACGAAGCGGGACAACCGGGTGGAGCGGACGGAGATGTGCAAAGAGGATACCGTCAGTTGGGGAATCCGGGAACCAGGGGTTGTAGCAGCCTGTCCGCCTGCCGGGCCGGCGACGGCCCGACAGGGCAGGTGGAGTCGTTTCGGCGGATCCTGCCGGCGCCGGCTCGGGACACCGGATCAGATCAGCTCGTGGACGGGCTGACCCTGCTTGTCGCCGATGGCGTTGGCGATGTAGATGGGCCGGCGCCCCGGACCCAGGTAGGTCTTGGTGTAGTCGATGCCCAGGGCCTTGTAGACAGTGGCGAAGAGGTCCCCGATGGTGACCATTCGCTCGGCCACGTAGGCGCCCCGCTCGTCGCTGGCTCCCACGACCTGGCCTCCCTTGATGCCGCCGCCTCCCAGCGCCACAGACCAGCAGTGGGCCCAGTGGTCCCGGCCCCGCCCCGGGTTGATGTTGGGGGTGCGGCCGAACTCGCCCATCACCAGAACAACGGTGGATTCCAGCAGGCCCCGCTGATCCAGGTCTTCCATCAGCGCCGAGAGTGACCGGTCCAGGGGAGGAACCAGCACATTCCTCAAGTAGTGGTCGTTTTTGTAGTGGGTGTCCCAGTTGTGTCCGTCGGCGGGGTTCCAGCCGTCGACGGTCACAAACCGGCAGCCTGCCTCGACCAGCCGGCGGGCCAGCAGGACTCCCTGTCCGAAGCGGTCGGTCCCGTAGGTTTCCTTGGTCTTGGTGGATTCGAGCGAAACGTCGAAGGCCTTCCTGACGGCCGGGGAAGTGATCAGGCTCAGCGCCCGTTCGTCAAAGGCGTCCACCATGCCGAAATTGGCGGCGGCCTCCATCTTGCGGTAGCGCTCGTCCACCAGGTTCAGAAAGGAGTGCCGGGCCTGCAGGGCCTCAACCGAGATCTCTCCGGGAAGCGTCAGATCGGCCACCTTGAAATCCTTGCCGTCGCTGATCCGGTCCGACGATGTCAGGGTCAGCGGTTCGTACATCGGGGAGATGAACCCGGCGCTGCGACAGTTCAAGCGACCGCGGCTGGTGGTCACGTAGGCGGGCATTTCGTTGCGCTGACCCAACTCCCTGGCCACGATCGAACCCACGCTGGGGAAGCGGGTGGTGGTGGTGGGGAGATGGCCCGTCATGGAGTAGTAGCTGCCTTCCGAGTGGGCGTTGGACTCGCTCTTCATGGAGCGGATGATCGAGAG
This sequence comes from Acidobacteriota bacterium, assembly GCA_026706225.1. The sequence goes on along the minus strand of JAPOZE010000312.1, from coordinate 1,094 downwards.
CTTGTCCATGTGCCTGGCCACCTTGGGAAGGATCTCCGAGATCTGGATGCCGGGCGCATTGGTGGAGATGGGATTGAACCCGCTGTTGCCCTTGACGTCCCAGGTGTCCAGGTGGCTCTGGCCCCCGAACATCCAGATCATGATGCAGGACTGGGCCTTGGCCTTTGGGTTGGTGTCGGCCATCAGGCTGGACAACTGGAAATAGTCGCTCAGACTGAGCCCCATGTAGCTGAGTGCGCCTACTTTCAGGAAAGCCCGCCGCCCTGGCAGATGCGATCCGGCGCCTGACGTGTCGATCCGTCGTTTCATGGTGATCTCCCCTAAAGTTACGGATAGTAGGATAAGTTAATTCCAGCCCCGCCTGCTGTCAAGGAGAATCGGGAGAATCGGGATCTAAATGGAATGTCCCTGGGCGGGCGTCAGTGGTTCTATCGCCTCGCGCTTCAACCAGGAAGGGGCGGTGTTGCTCGCCGCCCCTTCCACGCCCTGCTCCGGCCCCATGCTAAAATGCAGATATCTCTTGGGAATTCCAGGCTGAGGCGCGGGTGCCGCGGGGCGGCGGCGAGAGCGTGCCCGCGGGCCGCCGTCGGGCCCGGGCGGGCACCCCCCCCGCCTCGACGGGAATCGCCTTCAGGCAGCCGCCATGAGCCAGGACAAGCAGCGCAAGAAACGCGGAAAGTTTTCCCTCTCCTCGCTCCAGTACGTGTTTCTGCACATCATCTGGCCGCGCCGGAAGCTGGTGATCTTCGGGGTGATCCTGATCATCGTCAACCGCTTTTCCCGCCTGGTGCTTCCGGGATCCACCAAGTACCTCATGGACGACGTCATCGGAAAGGGCGATACCGACCTCCTCCAGATCCTGCTGCTCAGCGTGGGAGCTGCCCTGTTCGTTCAGGCCGTCACTTCCTTCGTGTTGACGCGCCTGTTGAGCGTGGAAGCCCAGCACATGATCTCCATCTTGCGGGTCGACGTTCAGCGGCACGTGATCCAGCTGCCGGTGCGCTACTTCGACAACACCAAGTCGGGCGAGCTGGTTTCCCGGATCATGCTGGACGTGGAGGGAGTGCGCAACCTGATCGGGACCGGGCTGGTCC
>JAPOZE010000634.1 GCA_026706225.1 Acidobacteriota bacterium | reverse complement strand
GAAGACGGCCACCCATTCGGGGGAATTGTCCTCCCACAACACCAGCCGGTCACCCTTGACAAGACCCCTGGCCCCCAGCTCCCGGGCCACCCGGAAGGCAGTCTCGGCCAGCCTGCGATAGGACCAGTAGTCGGTCCGCAGCCCGGAGCGGCCCATGAGCGCGGTGTCGTCGCCGCGTTCCAAGAACTCGGGCAGATAGCTCAGCAGGGTTTCACGCATCCGTTGTTCCGATGTCCAAAAGGCTGAAGCGAGGCAAAAGAGACCCTCCGGGGCTTTGTCTCACAACAGGATCTCCGGCAGGTGGCCGAGACCTTCGATGATGTCATCAGGCCGCGGATCGAGATTGTTCTCGTCTTCGGGCTGATACTTGCCGGTCTGGACCAGAATGGTCCGCAGGCCCACCGTCTGGGCGCCGCCAATGTCGGATTCCCAGTCGTCCCCCACCATGGCGGCCTGATCAGGGGCCAGTCCGAGGTGTGAGAGCGCCAGGCGGAAGAATTCCCGCGAGGGTTTGCCGATCACCCGGGCACTGCGTCCGGTGGCGAACTCCAGGGCGGCAACGAAGGGTCCCATGTCCAGCGTGAGTTTGCCCCGGGTCAGCCAGTAACGGTTCTTCTGCATGGCGATCAGCTCCGCGCCGTCCATCAGCTTGCGGAAGACGCGGTTGAGCACCTCGAAGGTGAACCCTTCCATCAGATCGCCCAGAACCACGAAGTCAGGATTGTCCTCGTCCAGTCTCAGTCCCTGGAACTCCTGGATGGAGTCACCCCGGGTGACCACCCAGCAGCGGGCCTCCGGATGACGCCGCAGCATCAGGCTGGCCGCCACCGGGGCCGTGAATATCTCCGAGGCATTGGCCTCGATGCCCAGGGCATGGAGCTTGTCCCGGATGGTTTCCCGCCGCTTGTTGGTGGTATTGGTCACGAAGCGGAGCCGGTAGCCGCGCTCCCTGAGGGCGGCGATGGCTTCGCCGGCTCCGGGAATCAGGCGGTTGTCCTCGTAGACGGTGCCGTCCAGGTCCAGCATCAGGCTGCGCAATCCGTTGAGTGTCGCCTTCATCGTTCCTGCCCTCGAGAATCTTCCGGGAGCACCGTGCCCTGGCGAGCGGCTCCGGCTCCTCCTCCGTTCCCACCCCGCGGTGCAGAGAGAATTCGCCCTATTATAGCCGTACCGTGCCGGCGAATTGGCGCCAGGACGGCGCGGGGCCTCAAGGCGGGAGTGACTCGACGTGCACCCACTGCCCCGGAGAGGTCAGCCCGGGCGAGGTTTGACACCCCCCAACGGCTGTGCTACTTTCCGGCCATGCCCGCCAGCCGTCAATTCCTGCTGATTCCAGCCCTGCTGTGGTCATGGGCCGCGGTGGGTTGCGGCGACTCCGGCGGCCCAGCCGCCGACCCGGAAAGGGCGGCACGGGAGGAGGTCTACAGAGACCAGGTATCCGTCGCGGGACTGGGGTTGGCCAAGGGGGAAAACTTCCTGGGGGACGAGGTCTTCTACGTGGAGGGATCGCTGACCAACGATGGGGAGGGCACCATTCGCAAAGTGGAGCTGACCTTCCTCTTCAAGGATACCCTGGACCAGGTGGTCTTGAAGGAGGCGCGCACCGCCCTGGAGTATCGGGGAAAGCGCGGGATCGCTCCGCAACAGGTTGTCGAGTTTCAGGTGGCCTTTGAAAACCTGCCCCGGGACTGGAACTACGTGGTTCCGGAGGTGCAGGTCAGCGGGATCGGCCTCCAGTAGACTGTCGACCCGACCGCCGCAGGCCGGCGGGCTACCAGCCCTGGCTCAGACGGTCGGCCAGGTAGGGCGGCAGACCGGCCTCTCTCATCTTTTGCTGGGTGCTCTGGACCCGGTACTCCACCCGCAGGTAGGAAACCAGCGCCTTCCCCCGATCATAGACCGCAAAGGCAGCCCGCGGGTCACCGTCCCTGGGCTGACCCACCGACCCGGGGTTGATCAGGTACCGGTTCTCCGAATCGAGCACCAGCCGGCTTTCGGCAGCTCCCTTCCTCAGACCGGGATCCAACGCCCCCGCCCGCTGTTCCTTGAAGCAGGCAAATCCACCCTGAACGTGGGTGTGTCCGAAGAAGGTCAACCGGTGGGCCGCCTGGCTCAGGCTCTGCAGGGCGTCCTCGAGGTTCAGCAGGTACTGATCCTCGTCCAGCAAGGATCCGTGAGCCACCGTGAATCCGTCCCCCTCCACCGGTCCGCGGGGCATAGCCTGCAGATAGCGCCGATTCTCTTCCGAAAGTCGAGCCTGGGTCCACAGGGCCGCGCTTCCGGCCAGAGGGTTGAACCAGGAGAGATCGGTCAATCCCACCGCGGCCTTGTCGTGATTGCCGCGAACCACCACCGCCGGATCCAGTTGCCGCACTACCTCGATCACCTGGTTGGGATCCGGGCCGTAACCCACCAGGTCGCCGCAGCAGATCACCTGGTCAAACTGCCCCCGGGCCCTCTCCAGGACCGCCTCGAGCGCCTCCAGGTTGGCGTGGATGTCAGCCAGGATCAGAAATCGCAAGTTAACCAGCGGTGAGTACCCGGCCTGCTCGGGCGGCCGGCGTCATTCGACGACCACCCCGGCCTGGCCCAGAGCCAGTTTGAGCTGCTGCTCGGACTGGAAGCAGGTGGCCACGATCCCGGCCTCCCGGGCGGCCTCGACGTTTTCGGGTCGATCGTCGGCAAAGAAGATTTCCTGGGGAAGGACTCCGGCCCGATCGATGGCGATGCGATAGATGGCGGGCTCCGGTTTCAGGCAGCCCAGCTCATAGGACAGGAGCCGATCTTCGATATGGCGGATCAGGGGATAGTTCTTCCAAATGAACTCGAAGTGGACTTCGTTGACGTTGGAGAGCATCAGCAGCCGGTAGCGGCGCTTCAGGCTGAGCAGAAAGGACTCCGGCAGCAGGGGCTGGGGCAGGAACAGGGAAGTCCAGAGCTGCTCGAACTCCTCGGTCGAGACATCCAATTGTAGGCGGGCGCACATGGTCCGGTAGAAGTCGGATCGGGAAAAGCGGCCACGGTCGAAAAGCAGCAGGGGTTCCCTGTCGGTCAAGACCTGCATGATTTCCGGCAATGACAGTGCGGAGCGTGTGCCGAGCGCGTTCAGCGGAATGGTTGGATCGTAGTCAACGATGACTTTGCCCAGATCCAGGCAGATCACCTTAATCATGGCGGAGACGAAATTGAAAAGTTGCCCGCAGGGTCACTGGGCGTCACCCACGGCCTGCATCAACCCTCGCATGTATCCGACGGCAAACAGGCGGCCCAGCGTGGTGTAGCCGGCCTCGCCCTCTTCTTCGCCCGACAGTTGGGGAACGTGGTCGGGCCGCATGGGCCCGTCGAAGCGGATGTCGCGGTAGGCCCGCATGGCTTCCACCATGTCGGTCTGCCCCTCGTCATGAAAGGTCTCCACGAACCGGCTGCTTGTCCCTCGGATGTCCCTGAAGTGGACGTACTTGATGTGAGGTCCCAGGCGCCGGATGGTGGAGGGGATATCCACTCCCATTTCGGCGAAGGTCCCCTGGCAGAAGCAGATGCCGTGGGCCGGACTTGAGCTCAGGCCGATCAGGCGTTCGAAACTATCGACGCTGTTCATGATGCGGGGATAGCCCTGGAAGTTGGGGATGGGGGGATCGTCCGGATGCATGGCCAGCGTGACCCCGGACTCTTCGGCCACGGGCAGGATTTTCTCCAGAAAAGTATTCAGGTTCTCCCAGAGGCGGTCGGCCGAGGGCAGGTCCGCCGTCGAGGCAGAGGCCTGCGGCAGGGCGCTCAGGTCGAAGCCGGTGACCAGGGCGCCTCCGCGCCCCTTTTCATCGACCGACGTCCTGGCCCAGTCGCCGCCGGCAATGAAGTTGTAGCAGAGCAGGCCGATCCCGGCTCGCCCCATGTTGCGGACCAGGGTCTTCATCTGCTCGATCTCGGCATCGCGTTGGGGTCCGCCAAGCTTGATCTCCTCGATGGGCAGGTAGCCCTCGACGACCGAGACCCGCAGGCCGAAGGACTCGATCCTGGCCTTTCGGTCGGCCAGATCGGAATATTCCAGTCCCGGAAACCGGATGACCACGTCGGAGACGCCCACCTGGCTCGCCAGCCGGAGGTGGTGATCGGAAATGGGGGTCAGCACGATGCCGATGCGCATGGAACTCCTCGGAGGGTGTCGACCAAAGTGGGTCTACGGACTCGAACCGCGGTCGCGGCTGTTGGGCAGCCCTATTGTAACCTGTATCGAAGGCGAGAGGACAAGCTGCGGAAGGGTGTTTCGGACAATCGTGGAGGCGGCATCGTTCAGCCACGGCAGGGTTGAGCTTCCCCACAACTGGTACCGGCCGCCGGTTCCAACGGCGCCGGGAAACTGTTACCCCTGGTCCCTCTCGAATCGGCTGTCCGCGAGCCGCCCAGCCCCCGGGAGTCCCTCCATGACGGAGTGAGTTTTGAAGGTTATTGTCGTAGCTTGCTCACTAATCGGCCACGAAACTTTAGGCACAGGGACCGCAATCTGTTCGTCCATTTCCATCCCGTTCGCACTAAAAGGTTCGTCTTCTCTACGGGCCTTTGGGTAATGGCCTCGGATATTTCGATCCACGCTTCAGCGTCGTACCGCTGTGGGCCAGGAAGAACGGCACCTCCTCGCTTGCCATACCTCGGGAACACCAGCTTGGGGAAGACCTGCTTCCCGAAGTAGATCTCGGGGACCGCGACAAGAATCTGGCGGTGAGGCCGGTCAATGATCCGCAGGCCCGCGCTTCTTGCCATGGCCTCCATTCCGGTCCGGTTGGGTATCCACCAGTTGGTAGAGTCCTCGTTGTATTGCGCCTCCACAAACGCCAGTCTTGGAAAGCCGGGGTGTTCAAGCAAGGGATCGTCCGCTCTCCTCTTGTAGTCCGGTTTGCTGATACCAGGTCCTTTCTTGTGACCGATGACATGTGAGTGAACAAAGATCCGCTCTCGTGTCATTTCAGCCAGCCTGTCCAGTACGATACCTGGATACTTGAGGTGGTAGAACAAGCCCAGAAAGAGCACATAGTCGAATCGCTCCTCTGTCGTCAGACAATAGGTATGGGCGTCCTCCATGATCAGTTCCAGGGCTACTCCGAATTGCCTGGCCGCGAACCCGGCTTGCTTGATGGCGATCTCGAACGGATCCACCAGCACGCATCGTTGAGCCCCTCTGAGCTTCATTTGAATCGAAAAGAAACCGGCATTGCCCCCTACATCCAGAACGGTCTTCCCTGTCAGGTCGCCTGGAACAAACGGCTCTATGAACGACCATCGTGTACGGGCGTCGTATCCTGGAGGTTCACCGGCTCCGGTCTTGACCCCATTGGGAAATTCGAAGTGTTGATACCACCATCCCAGAGCCTGCATCTCCTTTTCGAACTCG
>JAPOZE010000534.1 GCA_026706225.1 Acidobacteriota bacterium | reverse complement strand
GGGGACGGCGGCGACTCGATGCCGAAGGAGCGTCCCATACGAGCCTACGCAAACCCTTCGGGATGGAGTCGACCAGCGGCGGCCGGGTGAAATCTATAGGATTCAAGCCATTCCGGCAAGTTCTCTACTGTCGGGGGTCTACTGTCGGGAGGCCGCAAGGGCTCCAAGGCAGGGAGGCACTCGCTACGCAGACTGGGCTGTGCCACCATCGAAGCAGCCGAGTCCGAATTGGCCGGTAGTGCTCTTGGCACATTGGGGACGCCGTTATTTCCGGGCCCGGCGCAGATGCCGATAGACGTCCGTGCCTCTCAACTCGAGATTGTGCCGGACCGAGTCCCAGGGAAGTTTTCCCGACTCGTTCGGCAGGCTCGCATCGGCTCCCGCATCCAGCAATGCACGGATCACCGCCGGGTCCGGCCTCCCCTTGACCGCCACGTGCAGCAGAGTCTGACCGCCCGGTGTCCGCTGGTTGGGGTCGGCGCCGGCCGCAATCAAAGCATAGATCACGGCCGGATTGCACTTTGAACCGACCGCGTATTCAAGGGGCGTTGAGCCATTTCTTTCTTCTATCCCGGGATCCGCGCCCGCTCTCAGAAGAGCCACCACGACGCCGGTAGAATGGCAGCTTCCGGCCGCTTCGTGCAGAGGTGTGCGGCCGTATTCGTCGCGGGCGTTGGGGTCTGCTCCCGCGCCCAGCAGAATGGAAATAGCGGCGTGGTATCGGCCGTATCTGGCCACCGAGTGGAGAGGAGTACTGCCTCCTCGATCCCGCGATTGAGGATCCGCCCCGGCTTCCAGAAGAACGGAAACGGCGGCAGGACGGACCGCCAAGTGGAGGGGAGTATCGCCAGGATGGTTCCGGGCCTTGGGGTTGGCGCCAGCCGCCAGCAGGGCAGAAAGCACGGCGGTATTATCATTCCACATTGCCGCTTTGTGCAGAGGGGTGTAGTCCCACTTGTCCCCGGCGTTGGGATCGGCGCCGGCTTCCAGCAAAGCGGAAACGACCGCGGCACTCTCGCTCCACTGTGCCGCCACATGGAGGGGGGTGTGGCCGCCCTCGTCCCGGGTCTTGAGATCGGCTCCGGTCTCCAGGCAGCCGTTGACGACTTCCACGGTTGCGGTTTCAAAAAAAACCTCCCGATTCCAATCGTCGCAGTCTGCGGCAGTTGCGGACGCAACACCCCAAAACAACACGCTCAACCACAGCGTTATCCGCCTCATGTTTCCTCCCCAGCCGGTTTCGACTGTTCCCACAAGTGATCCACCAGAAAACCTGGCAATTCAACCCGCCGGCAGACAGTTTCGGTACGCTACACTTATGCGACCATTGTTGCATACCCCCGAAGTTCGCCAAAAGGTCTTTCCGTACTCTGCGGCAACTGGGGAATACACCTGGAAGGGTGGGAGATTCCCAGGCTTCCTCCTCGGTGCGCCCGCCTTCCCTGGTAGCGGCGATACCTTTCCCCCCGCTTTTTCCGTGGCGCAACCTGCCCCCTTGTCCCTATAGTGGGTCTTGCCCCGATTTCATCAGTCCAGCACGGAGGTCGCCCCATGTCCGGTCGAACCCTGACAATTTCCCTGGCCCTGTTCCTGGTGGCCGTTATTGCCGTCGAGGTCGAAACCGCCGGTCCCCTCCCGGGCAGCCCGACCCGGGACGGTATCCACATGATTCTTCCCGACGGAGAAGCCAATCGATACTGGCCCCGTTGGCGGGGCCCCACCGGCCAGGGCCTGGCCGTGGGAGCGGGCTACCCCGATAGCTGGTCGGCCACCCAAAACGTGCTGTGGAAGGTCGAGGTTCCGGGTCGAGGCAATTCCTCCCCAATCGTGTGGGGGGACCGGATCTTCCTGACCACCGCCCGGGATGGCGGGAAACGTCCCTCGGTCCTGTGCTACCGGAGGTCCGACGGGAAGCTCCTGTGGGAATCCGCCCTCCAGGCGGGCGAGCCCGGCAAGGTCTACTGGAAGAACTCCCACGCCTCGGGCACGCCGGTCACCGACGGACAAATGGTGTATGCCTCCTTCGGGAATCAGGGACTGGCGGCGGTGGATTTTCAAGGGAAGGTGGCGTGGCGCCACAGCCTGGGAACGATCCGAAACTATCACGGCCCGGCGGGCTCGCCGGTTCTCTACAAGGACAGCATCTTCCTCTACGAGGACCAGCGCCAGGGGGCGTTCGTGGCCGCATTCGACAAGCGGATCGGCAAGACCCTCTGGAAAACCGAGCGCAAAGCCAGCGTCGGCTGGGGCACGCCCATCGTCATCCGGGCCGGAGACCGCGACGAGCTGATCGTCAGCAGCCAGGCCCAGGTCACGGCTTACGATCCCGGCAGCGGCACGGCCCTATGGCACTGTCAAGGCAACCTGGCCGAGGTCATCCCCACTCCGGTGGTGGGTCACGGCCTGGTTTTCTGCGTGTCCGGCCGGGCCGGGCCGACGCTGGCCATCCGTCCGGGCGGATCGGGAGATGTCACCCAGACCCACCTGGCTTGGAAGCAGTCCAAGGGAGCCTCTTTTGTCCCCTCACCCCTGCTTTACCACGACCTGTTGTACCAGGTGAACGACATGGTGAGCGTGGCCACCTGCTATGAGGCCACCACCGGGAAGGTCCTCTGGCAGGGACGCCTGGGAGAGCCCAAGTCAGAGGGATTCTCTGCCTCGCCCGTGGGCGTGGACGGCAAGGTGTTCTTCACCAACGATGCCGGCGAAACCTTCGTGCTCAAGGCGGGAAACCAGTTCGAACTGCTCCGGGTGAATCGACTGGAGGCTCCGGTGCTGGCATCCCCTGCCCTGGTGGACGGCCGCTGGTATATAAGGACCGACCGGCACCTGCTGGCAATTGGGAACTGACGGGGATATTGAGCAATGTGGATCTTCGTCTTGGCGTTGGTCTACTTCCTGCCGATATTTAATGGATCTTTGCCTCCATTCCAAGAGCCGACTCCGCGAAACATCGTCGGAAAAGCCACGGCCATCGATGTCGATCTGCTGGAGATCGATGGCTGCATTGTAGAGTTGCGGGGAGTCAAGTCAGTCACCTACAAGCGGAGACGGGAAGAACTCGAGCCCCTTTTCTACATGGGGGTGATGCTAAACGGAGAACCCGTTCGGTGTGAGGACTTGGAGAAGTGCAACGTCTTGGGGAAGCAGTGGTTTCTGGGAACCTGTTACCTGGAAGGCAAAAGTACGGAAGTAGACCTCAACCAATGGATAGTGGCGAATGGGTTTGCCAAATCCTTTGGAAACGACGATTACCTGGAAGACGAACAGGCCGCCAAGGAACTGGGACTGGGCATGTGGAGGCGGCGCACGGGAACAAGGCCCTTTTTCCGTTCTCCCCGGGCAGAACAGTCCGACAGCGACCGCCCCCTTCGCACGGGCGAAGGGAGTGACTGTTGACTCCCGTCTCCCTGAATGCAAACAGTCCGTACGCTCAGTTGCAATTCAGGGATACCCTCGAAGCCTCTCAGCAGGAAACGGCATCGGAGATCCGGATGGAAATGACCTTGTGGGGCACCATCATGCTGTTGGGGAGGAAGAGGGGGACGTTTCTCGACGCGAAGACAACTCAGAGTGCGTACTGCTCCAAGAACCTCTCAAGGTGGTCCGTGAGGATCTCAGGCTGGTCGATGGGGATCAGCGTTCTGCTGTCATCGATCCAAACGAGTTCGGTGTTCTTGTAGAAATCCGCCAGGCGCTCAGCGTGCTCGGGCGGCATCAGCTTGTCCTCGCGAGCCCATACCACCAGAACTTGGCCCGCAAACCCGCGTTGTTGCTCAGCCCAATGAAGCAATTGTGTTCTCTTGGGGACGCTGCGGAGATACTTGTCGAGATCGCGGCGGACCCTGCGGTCGTGGCGCAACGGCTCAATCCAGCCGAGAAACTGATCGTTGGGAACGCGCCTCTTCGATAGTCCGCCAAACGTAATCGGCAGATGCCGAAGAAAACGTGGACGAAGAAGCTGCGCGGTCAGGAAGGTGCCCCCCGGCAGCGACGCGTTGAGGCATAGCAGCCGTCCGGGTAAGCCTGGAGGATAGTTGTCGAAAGCTTCGCAGGAGACGAGAACGAGGTTGGCGACACGAGTGGAGCCACCGGGGCTGACTACCAGTTGGGCCCCTCCCCAATCGTTACAGACGAGCGTGACACCGCGGAGATCAAGTTCTGCCAGGAACTCAGCGACCATCTTCACGAGCGACTCGAGCGTCAGGTCGGCGTCATCAGGCATCGGCGTGCGGTGGGCGCCCAACGGAAGCTCGGGAACGATGCAGCGGTACCGGCCGCACAACCGGTCAACGACGTCATCCCACAGTGTGCCGTTCATCAGCACTCCGTGCAGGAATACTACCGGTGGCCCGCTGCCACCGGTATCGGAGTACATGAAACCTGCGGAAGATGGACCGAAGCGTTGCATGAGAACCCCAACCGGAGCTCGAACCCTACCGGCTCTTCCAGGACGGTAGGGATTCCGATAAAGCCGCGAAGCGGCGGCAGCAGGTAGCCGTGGGCGTAAGCCCATGGACGGGGGAGTAGCCCATGGAAAGGGTGGCGCAAGAGTCGAGCCGCGAAGCGGCGACTACAATCGAGCACTTGTAACTGCTTATTATAAAAGACTTACTGTGGTTCAGCCCCATTCCATTCCCTCATTATATCCCTCTAATTGAACCGGAATCCATTGGACCATTCCGGACGTTGGCGGACAGGTCAGCCGAGTATCATCCCTTAGCCCGAGGCTGTCACGTGAGGTAGTTTGCCATCGAGCTCGACGGTCCCGGACGAAGAGTCGCCGGGGGCGAACCATCGGAAGACCCGAGCGCCAACGTCCTACTTGGTCTAATTGAAGTGCATTCACTTGGTGCCTTCCCACACCAAAGCTCGTCTCCAGCACCTGGAGTTCGGGCCGGGAGTCGACGTGGAACAGCAGGGGGTAGAGAAGGCGCGGGTTCTGCCGGGCGACGGGGGGATGGGCAGGGAGAGGACGAGGTGGAAGTATGGGCAGTTTTAAATGTTTCCAAGTGGCTTATGTTTATTCAATGAATTCTGGGTCATAAACCTCAGGGGAGTGACGCTTGCCAAAGTGTTTCCAAATTCAGAATCCAGAGTACAATTGGGCAGATGTTCTTTCGGGGTCTGTCTCCTAAAAGAGGCTCACGACAGCGCCATTGAAGATTTTGGGTTAATTCAGTGCACAGTGAAAAAATCATTAGGCCGGTAGGCACCGGACCTGCCTTGTCCGCATAGGAACCGTTGATGTCAACACGAAATCCAACCAGACATCCTTTTACGACACCCCTGATAAATAAATACTTAGTACACCAATACATAAATACTAATACGTATTATTGCTGGTCTTTCGAGGGGTAATTGAGGTATAGTGGACAGCCGTGAGGA
>JAPOZE010000044.1 GCA_026706225.1 Acidobacteriota bacterium | reverse complement strand
AGGTCCTGGTCGGCCCCGACGGCTACCTGGGCAAGTCCCGCAAGGTCCACATGTCGGAGGACGAGGGTCTGATGTACGTGGGGGGCGGCGCCCTGCCGGTGCACGACGTGGGGAAATGCAAGGTGGGCGTCATCGTCTGCTACGACGCCATGTACCCCGAGGTCGCCCGCGTCCTGGCCCTCAAGGGGGCTGAAGTCCTGCTGATGGCGAGTGCCGGCCGCAGCGGACCCTGGACCGAAGACACCGAGGAAGCCGTGGCCCGGCGGACCAAGGACCAGCTCAGCCTCTACCGCTTCCGCGCCGTCGAGAACGGAGTCTTCGCCGTGATCACCAACCAGGCCGGTGCGGCGGGGACGGTGGAGTTCTATCGTCCCGAGTATCGCCGCCAGCCCTACCACGCGGGCGGATCCCTGATCTTCGCTCCGGACGGCAAACTGCTGGCCGAGTCCCAAACCCGGAAGATCGAAGCCGACATGGCCGTGGCCGACCTGACGGCCGAATCCTTCGCCAAAGCCCGCGCCAATACCAACTTCACCCTGCGCAAGCGCCGCCCCGATCTCTACCAGGAACTGCTGCAACCCATCACCCGGGATTGAGGAACGGACGGATGGTGGCGTCTTCCGGCGTGAACTGGAGTCGGGGAAAGTCCCCAATAGCAGCCGCTGAAGGTGGGGACTTTCATCGACTGCAGGGGAGGGAGCTGGGAATTCGGTGTGTCACCCATCCCGATGACCGGGGGGTCGCGGTCAGATCAGGGTGTCCACAAGTCCCGCCTCCAAGATTCTTCGGTCCTGGGTCAACAGTGTCGCTCCCAGAACCCGGGCGGTGGCTACGATAATCCGGTCTGCCGGGTCGCGGTGGAAGGAGTCGGGAAGCGCGGCCACTTCGGTCGCGATTGCCGGAGAAGTGCTCTGGGTTCTGACCAACGGGGGCGCTACCGCTTTGCTCAGCCAATCTCTCAGGGGAATGGCAAGCCTGATGCGGTCAAGGTTGTGCAACATGGCCACTTCCCAGAGCGAAATGTCCGACACCAGCAAGGGCGACTTTTCTCCGGCCCGGCCGAGAGCCTCCTGTTGGCCGGCCGAGAGCCGGCCTGAATCGTTGAGCCACCAGAGCAGCACATGGGTGTCGAGCAGTAACCTCATGGCCGCAGGCTTTCCCAATCCGCTTCAGGAAACACCGGACCGACGACGTCACCGACCTCGTGGACCGTTCCCGCCAATTCCGACTGAGGGTATTTGGAAGAACTTCCGCTTGCGGGAAAGAGTTCAGCGACAGGCCGCCCGCGCTTCAGGATGACCACGGGCTCACCGGTTGCCTGAACCCGGTCGAGGATGGACAGACAGCGGGCCTTGAAATCGGATGCATTGATGGTTTCCATGTGACTAGTCTATATGACTGGTCACTATTTTCAAGAGAATTCTGCTGCGTTTTCGTTCCGTCCTTCCAACCTCTTTGCAAAATTCTACCCATCGGTGTCGTGATGTCGTTGGGAGCGCGGCATGCTCAGCGTCAACACGGAAACCCTGCGTGCGAGTTTTTCTTGGGACCGATCAAGCCGCGCCAGCAATCTTCCATTGGCGCAAGCCAGTCGAAACCCGCATCTCACGGGGATGGATCATCCCTGAAATCGCAGTCCTGGAGCGGTGTTTCGTCGATTGGCCTCGGCCTGTGCGCGCGACGTTTCCGGCGTTGCCGGGGGAGTCTTTTTTTTCTTGAATTTTTTTCTATTCAAATCGATGAAGCCTTGATATATATCTCCCACTCACGCTGCGCAACATTTACTTGAAGACCCTTGATGGCGAGCCATTTTCCATTGCGGGAAGTGGGTGGTGTGCGGTGACCTTTACTTGTGACTACGAGGGGAGAAGAAAATGCTAACTAGGATTCTCGTCGCTGTAGTGGCAGTCGTGGCAATTGTGAAAGCCTTTGCCCCCGACTTGCAGGATCAAGGTGCTCTTGGGATCATTCTGGTCATCGCGGGTGTGGCGTATGCCGCCACGGCCCTCGACGCCGAGGATGCCACGGGCTTCCTGGTGCTGGCCGTTGCGGCTGCGACTGCAGCCGGGTCGGACGTGCTGGGGGCCATCCCCGGGATTGGCGGTTACCTGGACACCATCGTCGACAAGATCAGCATGGCGCTGAACGCCTCTGTCGCCACGGTTGTGGTGCTGTGGGGGGTCAACCGCATCAAGGGCTGACACTCATACTCATAGGAAACCACCCGCCGGGCCGGCGGCCATTGACCGCTGGTCCGGCGGCATTTTTTTCTGGCAAGGACGCAAGGCGGGTCGGGGTCGTTCCCGAACGGTACGCAAGCATGGACCCGGCTAGGGTTGGGACCTCGAACCCCGGTGCGCCCGCGGTCCAGGCCGGAAATCCCTCCTTGGAGTCTCTCAGTACGGAAGCCTGCGTCCGGGGAAGAGGGTCAGGACGGCCATCCACAGTCCGACCAGAAGCAGGCCGACGATCTCCCGGGTTTCCTCCACCTCCAGGTTGGCCATCTCGAAGGTGGCCAAGAGTTCCCAGGCCGGCAGAGTGCCGGACACCCCCGCAGCCAGCATCCCGGCCCAGCCCAGCGACCCCAGGGCCAGCACCAGGGGCATGATTCGGGGCACCCTTCCCAGAGCGGCCACACAGCAGCACAGGGCGGCCAGGCCGTAGAGTCCGGCCCAGCGCCAAGCGTCGGGATCGTTGTACTGGACGGCCAGGCAAAAGAGATACACCAATGCCATGACCAGGTTCGGCCAACGCAGGATATTGACGGATGGCCTCATGGTCAGTGACCTGTCTCAGAAATAGGATTGCCATCTCCGATGGAGGTTCCACCGGGAAACGGTCGGCAGAAGAGGCACGTTGCGTTTCAGCGAACAGGCACCGTTGTGCACTCCCTCCCCGGAACCTCCATCGGCCCTTCGGGTTCGGGCGGAACGGCACCGTCTTCGTCGTCGCTCCTCCTCGCAATGAATAGCATTGGCTCGTCGTCGCTCCTAGAATCCGGCGCCGTTGCGCTCCGAAATATGGCAACCCTATTTCTGAGACAGAACACCAGCCCATGACCACTCGGATAGCTCTCGTCGGCCTTGGCGGGCCAACCGCCGGAACCTACCTGGAGTGCCTCGGGCAAATGCCCGAAGTCCAGCTTGCGGCCGTGGTGGAACCCGGGTCCAGTCCGAGCAGGGAAACGGGCGGAGCGCTTCAAGGAGTGGCCACTTTCCCCCACCATCGAAGCCTGCTGGAGCAGTTTCCCGCCGAGGGGATGGTCGTCTGTGTTTCCGGTGACCGCCGCAAGGAAGCCGTGCTGGATTGCATCCGTGCCGGCAAGCCTATTCTCTGCGAAAACCCGATCTCCGAAGCCCTGGTGGAAGCCCGTGAAATGTGGGCCATTTCCCAGGCTCACGACGTGCTGTTCGGGGTCTGTTTTCCGGTTCGCTTGAGCTCGGCTTGCAGCCGGGTTCGGAAACAGGTCCTGCAGGGAAACCTGGGAAATCCCTTGACTGTCACGGTCCGAACGCCGGAAGGGAACGGCGGGTTTTCACCGGAAGACACTTCCGGGGGGGATAGCGGCCTCCGGACAAATCCGGGAACCTCCCTGGTCGATACGCTGCGCTGGCTGTTGGATGGAGAATTCACGTTGGCAACGCTGATGGGCTCCGAGGAGGGAGTCCGCGAACCTTCAGGGCGGCTGCGTTTGGAGATGAACCATGGGACCGTGGTCATCCTGGAAAACAGCCTTATGGACCCGCCTGAAACAGTCGAGATGGCGAATGCGGTGCGCCTCGAGATCTGCGGTCCCCGGGGCCGCCTGGATTTGGAGTTGTGTGCGGGTGCGGATTTCGCCGGCTTGGACCCCGGTTGCGACAGGTCCAAAGAAACGCCGATACGGCGTATGCTGGCCAATTTCGTGGAAGCGGTCCGGGGCCGGGCGCGGGTTGCCGCCGGGGGAATGGACGGATTGCGAGCGATCGAGGTTGTGGAGGCCGCCCGGCGTGCCTGCAAATATCGAACGGCCGTGGTTCTCTGAGTCGGTCGAGGGAGGTGAGTCATGCAAGCAAGTCGGAACAATCCTGCTCTGGGTGGCGGCGACTACGCGTTGGGTCTGGTCACCTGGAATCTGGGAAAGGACTGGGATCTGCCGGCCCTGATCCAGGCCTGTGAGGAGACGGGCTTCCGTTCGGTCGAGCTGCGCACCACCCACCGGCACGGGGTGGAACCCCATCTGAGCCGGGAAGAGCGCGTTGGCGTCGCCAGCCGTTTCGGATTCTCTCCCATTCGCCTGCTGGGCCTGGGGACTGCCTGCGAATTCCACTCCACCGACAGGAGCGAAGTCAGCCGGAATGTGGAAGAGACCAAGCAGTTTGTGGAACTGGCTCACGATGTGGGGGCCCTTGGAGTGAAGGTGCGCCCCAATGGGATTCCCGGCGAGGTTCCCGAGAGTCAAACGCTGAATCAGATTGCGGCGGCCCTGCGGGAGTGCGGCCAACACGCTCAAGGATATGGCGTGGAAATCTGGCTGGAAGTCCACGGACCCAAGTCAAACAGTCCGGCTCGGGTACGGAGGATCATGGAGTTGGCCGATCATCCCATGGTCGGAGTCTGCTGGAACTCGAACCCCGAAGACGTCGAGGAGGGTTCGGTGGCCGGGAGCTTCGAACTGTTGAAGCCCTGGTTGAGGAATGTTCACATCAGGGAGCTTTGGAGGAAGGACTACCCCTGGCGGGAGCTGTTCGGCCTGCTCACGCAGGCGGGTTACCGCCGGTATACGCTGGCCGAGATTCCGGCCAGCTCCGACGCGGTTCGCCTGATGCGCTACTACCAAGCGCTCTGGAGCGAGCTCAAGGGGTAGGAGACATGCGGGCTAAGCCCTGATGTTGACCCAGACGTGTACGTGGGGACTGCCGCGGAAATACCAGACCATGTTCCTGCTCTGGAGCTGCCAATTGTCCCAGACGCCGTCGTTTCCCACGTCGCCGCTGCGATAGAACGACAGGCTCAGTCCATCCAGCTTCCCCTCCTTCTTGATGTAGCGCATGGCTTCCTCGGCATCTCGCCGGCGAAAGGGCAGCAGCAGGTCGGCCAGCACCTCCTCAACCAACTCCACCTGGTCGCGGCTCATCTCCGAGACGGGCAGTCCGGCCAGTTCCTCATCCAGTCTCACCGTTCGAGTCTGCTGTTCCTTGCGGGGATCGGTGAGCAGCGCCATTTGGCGTTGCCTGCCGTCCAGGGCCCGGAATACCCGGTTGGCCGACTTGGCCTGGTACCAGTAGACATTGCCGGGATGGTCCGGAGCCTCGTAGAAGTCGCGGGCCGCATGACCGTAGAAGATCGGTCCGCCAAAGGCGGCTCCTTCCACCGAATCTCCGTCGCAGCGCATGGTGCAGTGTCGTCCGGTAAGAACGAACTCGAACTTTCCCG
>JAPOZE010000268.1 GCA_026706225.1 Acidobacteriota bacterium | reverse complement strand
ATGACATCCCGAATGGAACTGTCACCCGTCAGCAGCATCACGATGCGGTCCAGTCCCAGGGCAATCCCCCCGTGCGGCGGCACACCGTATTCCAAGGCCTCCAGGAAGAAGCCGAAGCGCAGCCGCGCCTCCTCCTCGCCCAATGCCAGCGCGCGAAAGACCCTCGACTGGAGGTCCTGGCGATGGATACGAATGGAGCCACCGCCGATTTCCACTCCGTTGAGCACCAGGTCGTAGGCTCTGGCCCGTACCGATGCGGGGTGGGTCTCGAGCTTGGGGATATCTTCCTCCATGGGAGAGGTGAAGGGGTGATGGCAGGCGACGTGCCGCTTCTCGGCCTCGTCGTATTCGAACATGGGGAACTGGGTCACCCAGAGGAAGTGGTTGGCTTGCAGGTCGATGAGGTTTTCCTGCCTGGCCAATTGCAGGCGGACGGCGCCCAGGGAATCCGCGACCACCTTCCGGCTCCCGGAAACCAGCAGAACCAGGTCTCCCGGTTCCGCCCCCGCCTGCTGCACCAGGCTGCGACAACCCGCCTCTCCCAGGTGCTTCAGCAGCGGCGACTGGACACCGGAGTCCGAAACCTTGACATAGGCCAGCGCGGGGGCGCCAAAGACCCGAGCCGCGGCCGCCAGGTCGTCCAGCTGCTTCCGGGAGTAGCCGGAGCAGCCTGGAACCCGGATCCCCTTGACCTGACCGCCATTGTCGAGGGCGCTCCGAAAGGGCGGAAACTCCGTCTGCCCCAGGCACTGGCTGAAATCGACCAGCTCCAGGCCGAAGCGGGTATCGGGCTTGTCGGTGCCGAAGCGAGCGATGGCCTCCTCGTAGGGGATACGGGGGAAAGGCGTCCGGATTTGATGGCCCGTCAACTTGAAGATCTCCGCCATCATCGGCTCCACCACCCGAAAGACGGTCTCCGGCTGGGCGAACGACATCTCGATATCGATCTGGGTGAATTCGGGTTGCCGGTCGGCCCGCAGGTCTTCGTCCCTGAAACAGCGCACGATCTGGAAGTACTTGTCCATGCCCCCGACCATCAGGAGCTGCTTGAAGAGCTGGGGCGATTGAGGCAGGGCGTAAAACCCCCCGGCGTGAAGTCGGGAGGGAACCAGGTAGTCGCGAGCCCCTTCCGGCGTCGACTTGGTCAGGAAAGGCGTCTCGATCTCGTAGAAGCCCTGGCTGTCGAGGAAGCGGCGTACGGCCATGGTGGCCTGGTGACGCAGCTTGAAATTGTGGCTGAGACCGGGGCGGCGCAGGTCCAGGTAGCGATACTTGAGCCGCAGGTCCTCGGAGGTGGAAGTGTCGTCCTCGATGGGGAACGGAGGGGTCCTGGATTCGTTCAGGAGAAGCAGTGTAGAGGCCAGCACTTCGATCTCGCCGGTACCGATGGCGGGATTCACCGTTTCCGGATCGCGCTGCAGCACCTTGCCTCGAACCATGATCACATACTCCGAGCGCTGGATGGAAATGATCCAGCCCTGGTGCATCTCCCGCCAGCTATGGTCGGGATTGACCAACACCTGGGTCACGCCTTCGCGATCCCGCAGATCGATGAAGATGAGATGTCCCAGGTCGCGGCGCCTGGCCACCCACCCCATCAGCACCACTTCCTGATCGCCGTCGCTCGGGCGCAGTTGTCCGCAATGATGGGTCCGTTCCACTCTTCCCAACGAGTCCAATGCCAAAGCCGATCTCCTCCCCTAATCTCCCCAACCATTCCCAAGCCTGGAAACGACGTCCTCTTGGCCTACCAGGATCTGCCGTCCATCCCTCATGCGCTTCAATGGAAATTTCCCGGTCTCCAACTCGTTCTCCCCCACGATCAGCACGTGGCCGGCCTGGAGCTTGTTGGCCAGCCGCAGGGAGCTCTTGAGAGTTCGGGGCGCGAAGTCCAGAAAGCAGCCAATTCCCTGCCGTCGAAATTCTCGAGCCATCAGCGAGGCTCTGTCGAAGGCCGCCTCGCCCAAGGGAGCGAAAAAGAGCTGGGGCCGCCCCGGCGGCGGAGAGCCGCTCCCTTGCCGGCACAGGAGAATGACCCGCTCCAGTCCCAGGGCAAAGCCGAAACCGTGGGTCGGTTGCCCCCCCAGGACTTCGGCCAAACCGTCGTAGCGCCCGCCGCCCACCAGGGCATTCTGCGCGCCCAGCCTCGGGCTGGTGATCTCAAAGGTGGTGCGGCTGTAGTAGTCCAGCCCCCGCACCAGCCGGGGCACGACCTTGAACCGGATGCCGCGGCGCTTGAGATGACCCAGGAAGCGATCGAAGTGCAGGCGGCAAGGCTCGTCCAGACACTCCAGGATCGACGGAAGCGTCTCGATCGCGGGCTGGCAGGGGTCACGCTTGCAGTCCAGAACCCGCAGTGGATTGGAACGGCAGCGCCGGCGGCAGTCGGGGCAGAGAGCGTCCTCCCTTTCGCTTAGAGCGACTTGCAGTTTCTGCGAAAAACGGGCCCGGCATTGGCTGGAGCCAATGGAGTTCACCAGCAGCTCGGTCTCTCCGACTCCGATTCGTTCCAGGAACAGTTGCAGCAGCTCGATCACTTCCGCTTCGATGGCCGGGTGATCCGAGCCGAGAACCTCGGCGCCCAACTGGTGGAATTGTCGGAAGCGCCCTTTCTGCGGCCGTTCCCGGCGGAACATGGGCCCCATGTAGTAGACCTTCCAGATCTGCGGGTCCCTATGGAGCTGGTGTTCCAGATAGGCCCGAACCACCGATGCCGTTCCCTCCGGACGCAGCGTTAGCGAGCGGCTGTCACGGTCGTCGAAGGTGTACATCTCCTTGGCGACGATATCGGTGTCTTCCCCCACCCCCCGCGCAAACAGCTCGGTGCTTTCGAAGACCGGCGTGCGGATTTCGGAGAACCCATAGACGGAGAGAACCTCCCTGGCGGTCTCCTCCACACGATTCCAAACCACCGATTCCTGCGGCAGAATATCCCGAGTCCCCTTGATGGCCTTGATCATGGGCTTTCCGTTGGACAGGCTGGATTGGGGCGCTTCAACCAAATGGGGGGATTTGGGCGGGAACCCGTCGTTTGAAACCGAGTCCGCACCCCCGGGAGGAAACGCGGCATTACCGGCGCCCTGACTGTCGCAGACGCCGTCGTCACCAAAAACGAGTAAAGCTAACACAAGCCACCCGGCCAGGCAAGCGGCCCCGGGGCAGTCCCGGCCTGTCTGTTCCATCGTCCCTGCCTGCCCGGCCCCCGCCCTGCGGCGCGGATCATGCAAGAGTGAAACAAGGGACGTTCATGGCCTGTCGGGAGCAAAGACCGATGGACCTCTCGTGCTGCGACGACCTCACGCTTGGGGACCCTTCGTCGTTCTTCGTGTTCCTTCGTGGATTGGAACCGGTCATGGGCTGTGATAGTTTAACTTCCCGATTGGAGCTGGCGCCGCTGTCCCGCTTGCCGGGAAGACAACCCTGGAGCCGATCCGTGTTCCGCTACAGCTACATCATCATCCCGCCCCTGGAGTCCCTCGGATTCGAGCGGCGGGTCCGGGAGACGCTGGCCTTTTTGAAGGAGTGCGGCTACGCCGGAGTTGAAGTGAATCTGACCGATTCACCGGATCTCGACCTGGACCGCCTGGAGCAGTGGCTGGACGAGCTGGACCTGGTCATCCCCTCTTTCCTGACAGGCGAGGCCTATGGGCAGGGACTTTGCCTGAGCTCTCCGGATCCATCGATTCGACAGAGAACGGTCGACCGCCTGGTGGGCTACCTGGAGGTCGCCCGGCGGTTCAAGGCCATCCTGGTGGTCGGCCTGCTGCAGGGGCTTCTGAGCGACGAGCCCGACGTTGCAGCCGCCCAGGCCAGAATCCGAGGCTGCTTCCGTCAGCTCGCCGCAGGGGCCGAGGCCCAAGGGGTGGACGTGGTGGTGGAGCCGGTCAACCACTTGCAGGTGGGCTTCAACAACAGCGTGGCCGAAGTCCGCCGGCTGGTTGCCGAGGTGGGGTCTCCGGCCCTCAAGCCCATGGTGGATACCATCCACATGAACGTGGAAGAGCGCTCTCTGGTGAAGCCCATCCTGGAATGCGGCCCTTCCCTGCGCCACGTCCACCTCTGCGAAAGCAACGGATCCCTGCTGGGCAGCGGGCACCTGGACTTCGCGGCCGTCCTGGGCGCCCTCGACCGGATCGGCTACGACGGGTTCGCTTCGGTGAAAGTCTATCGCGAGGCCGGCCTGGAGGATGCGGCGCCCCACAGCTTGCGTCACCTTCGGCAACTCCACTCCGGCTCACCGGCGCCGGGTGGTGGCTGATCGCACCGTGCGGCGACGCACCGGAGCAGATCCACCTCCATCCCCCCTGCCATGATTCCCCAATCCCCCTGCAACCTGTGCGGCGCTCGAGAGGCGGAGGAGGTCGCCAGGCTGGACCGGCACGGGAAGCCTCTTGGAACCGTCATCTGCCGCAAATGCGGGCTGGTTTGGAGCGACCCCGTTCCCACCGAGGATACCCTGAAGAAATTCTACGCCGAGGAGTACCGGATGCATTACAAGGGGATTTCCCGGCCGACTCCGGAACACGTCTACCGGGCCGGCAGAGTCGCCGCCCACCGCTTCCGCCACCTGAAGAAAATTCTGAAACCGGGCGCGATGATTGTCGACGTGGGTTCGGGAGGGGGTGAGTTCGTCTACCTGATGCGCCGCCTCGACTTCGACGCCCGGGGAGTCCAACCCCGCGAGGGCTACGCCCGCTACGCTCAGGAAGAACTGGGAATCCCGGTTCACCTGGGTTTCGTGCGCGAGGTCCGGCTTCCACCGGCGAGCTGCCACGTCGTGACCCTCTACCATGCCCTGGAGCACATGGCCTCCCCCTCCGAGGTGCTGGAGCATGTCAGGGAATGGCTGGAGCCTCGGGGTTGGCTGGTGATCGAGGTCCCCAACGTGGAGGCCACCTGCCAGTCCCCGGGCCATCGCTTCCATCAGGCCCATCTCTACAGCTTCAATCCGGCCAACCTGCGCCGGCTGGGGGAGAAAACCGGCTTCCGCCCGCACCGAACCGATCTTTCTCCCGACGGCGGCAACGTCACGGCCATCTTCGCAAAGGAGAATCTCGGATCCATGCGAACGGAAATCCCCGGAAATTGCGAGCGGATCCTGGGGGTCATCCGGCGTCACACGCTCCTGCGGCACTTCGCCTCATCCCACCCCTATGCCAGACCCCTGCGAAAGCTCCGGGGGCGGCTGCAGGAGAAATGGGCCACCCGCCGGTTCGGAAGCGGCAGGGAACTGCTGGACGCCATCCGATCTCGCGAGCTTGTCTGAAACAAACGAAAAAGAGTAATCCACGAAGACACCAGAAGAACGAGGAAGGGACACCAAGCTTCACGGCTCTGCCCCATCGGCAGGGATGAGGCCCGGCAAGCCGACGCAGGCCTCCTCGAGCAGCAAGACCCATTGAAAGAGGCACCCCACCCGGGAGCGCGGGCGTCCCGCCCGC
>JAPOZE010000285.1 GCA_026706225.1 Acidobacteriota bacterium | reverse complement strand
CCCGAGATGAACAACTCCCGTCCCTTGTCCACGGCATCCAGAAAGGAGCGAATGGCCGTGACCAGGTAGTCGTCTCCGTACCAGGGGGCTCGTTCCGTTCCGGGAATGGTCCCCTTGGTCTGCTTGACGTAGTCCAGCCAGAGATTGGGAGCATATTGGGGGTCCACCTCCTGGCGGGCGCCCTTGCTGTCCGTCCCCATATAGACCTGAGGCTCGTTCCAGTTCCAGCGGACCAGGGCGTCGTCGGTCCAGGCTTCGACGCCGCTGTAGGGAGTCTTTTGGCCGAATACCGTAGCCTCCAGTCCGGAATCCAGGTGGAAGAGGCCGTTGATGATCAGCCCGGCGTCGTCTTTCTCCGGAGCCAGCGTTTCCAGGGGGGTGCCCCAGGCAATCAACTCCCGTACTTCCGCTCCGGCGAAAAGCCGCAGGACCGAGAGATGCTGGCAGCCTCCGCCGGAGATCTCGCCGCCGAAACCGTGAATCGAAGCTCCCTGAAGCGTGCCCCATTTGCCTCCGTTCAACTGTCGGCCGGCCTCCTGGACGTTCCACTTGGCCCGCTGCAGGTTGCCCCCGGCAAAAACCACGCCCCGCTGCTTGCAGGCCTCCACCATGGCGTCGGCGTCCGACAAGCGGGCCGCGATGGGTTTGTCGGTGGAGACCCCTTTGACTCCAGCCTCGGCGCAGGCGATGACCGCATCCTTCATGAACTTGGTGGGGGTGATGACGGCGGCGATGTCGGGCACCACCTCCTTCAGCATGCCGTGCACGTCCTTGTAGAGCGCCTTGACTCCGAAGCGCTCGCCGACCACCTTGCGCCGCTCCTCGTTCCACTCGGCGATGGCTACCAGCTCGGTGTCGGGCATGGCGCGATAGACTTCCGCGTAGTACTGGCCCATCCGCCCGCAACCGATAATGGCCACCCGGTGTTTTTCCTTGCGGCCGGCGGCCTGGCTGGGGCCCGTCAGCCCCTGGGAGCCCGTGCATTGCAGTCCGGTGGCCGCCAGCGTCAGTGCGGCCGATTGCAGAAAGAAGTGTCTTCTATCCATGGCTTGTCTCCCCTGGGGTTGTTGCCGGCAGGTCGATACTTGAGATGATCTTAGCAGATTGGTCCGTGCCTCGCCATCCCGGGCGGGAGGTCGTGAGAGCCGGACGCCATTCCACCCGGAACTGGAGTCACCGGATGACAAACAGATCGGAGGTGTCCATCAGGCGGGTCAGGATCCTGGGCGCGGTTTCGGTCACCACGAAGAGGTCTTCGAGATGGTAGAGGAAGCCCTGGGAATCGAGAACGGCCGGTTCCAGGTTAAGCACCATGCCGGGTTGGATCTCGGCCGCTTCCCGGCCGTGCACCACCGGGAACTCGTGCATGCCGATGCCCAGTCCGTGGCCGGCCGCCTGGCTGGTCATGGACAGGGCCCGCCGCTCCAGTTCGCGCCTGCAGGTGAAATAGAGGTCGCAGGCTCTGACGCCGGGGCGGGCTGTCTCGATGGTCCGCCGCTGCGCTTCCCTGAGCCGTCGATACACCGAGGCTTGCTCGGAGGTGACGGCGCCGATGGCGGCGGTGCGGGCCACGTCCGACTGGTAACCCTGAAAAGTGCCACCGACGTCCACCCGCAGGATTTCCCCCGGAGTCAAAGGCTTGGAACTGGGGAAGGGGTGGTTGACACGGGTATTGGCTCCCACGGCCAGCGTGATCCATTGCCAGGTGGATCCGGCCTGAAGGACGCGTCCCAACAGGTCATCGGCCACGACTTTCTCCGACTGGCCCGGTCTGGCGGATTGGAAGGAGGCCTGGATGGCACCCTCGGTCAGGGAAGCCGCGCGGGTGAGTATATCCAGCTCGGCGGGTGTCTTGACGGCCCTCACCCTGTCGAAAAGCCGATCGGCGCTCCGCAGCCTGGCCCGGGGCAGTTCTCGGCCAAGCCGGTCGGCGTCGGCGGCTGTCAGGAAATGCCTTTCGATGCCGATGGCGGCCTCGCCCAGTCCCATTGCCTTCAAGGTCTCGGCCAGCGCCGCCATGGGGTGTTCCTGAAATTCCAGGTAGGTGCGAATGTCGGTGATCCAGGAATCCTGACGCATCTGCCGCTCCTCGCAGTAGCAGACCAGAGCCGTTGGGGAGCTTCCTCTGGTGGCTATCGTCAGACAGAGGCGGCTCGGTATGATCTGCTGAGAGAGAAGAAGGCAGTTGGACAGGTAGAAGAAGTTCTCGGGAGAAGCGGCCACCACCGCCTCCAGGCCTTCCGCCTCCATGGCCTGCTGCAGGCCGGACCAGTTGATTCGCGAGACGGGTTGAGGTCGATTGGACTTGAGGTCAGCCTCGCCCACGAGAACCTCCGGGTATTCACTGGTTGGAATTCAGGCCGAACCGCCCGGATCGCCCTTGCGGCGCAGCCGGCGGGTCTCGGCTGCGTCCACCTTCCAGGCGGCGGTGTCGACGGCGACCCCGTAGACGCTGCGGGCCCTTTCGGCACTGACCTTGCCGTCCCGAACGTCCCGCAGCACGGCCCGGGTGGAACGGCGGCGAGGGGGGCCGTACCCGCCGCCCCCGCAGGTTCGGTAGCTGACGATCTCGCCCGGATTGAGCTGCAGAGTCTGCTTGGATCCCAGCTCAACCTCCCGGTCTCCGGGGTTGAGCAGGTAGCTGGCCCTGCGCCCCGGGAGTCCGCCGAAGAGGCCGTGCGGGCCCCAGCGTTCCCGGTCGGCCAGAATGGTGAAGGAGACCTCGTGGTCGGTGAACAGGTAGTCCCGGCGCAGGCCCAGTCCGCCCCGGCAGGTTCCGGCGCCCTCGGAATCGTCGACCAGCTCGTAGCGCAGAATGCGCACCGGATAGTTGGACTCTGTCTCTTCTATGGGTGCGTTTTCGGTGTTCTGACCATGGGTCTGAACGGCATCCGGTCCATCCTTGGCTGCCCGGGCTCCGTAGCCGCCGCCCAGGGTTTCCAGGAAACAGTAGTACTCGCCGCTGGCGGGATGGATGGCGCCGAACCCGGCATGGCACTGCATGGCCTTGGTGCCTGCCGGCATTGCGTCGGGAAGGGCGGGAGCCAGGGCCTTGAACATCACGTCCGCCAGGCGGGTCTGGACTTCCCATCCCCCGACCACCGGAGCCGGCGGCCTGCAATGGACCACG
This sequence comes from Acidobacteriota bacterium, assembly GCA_026706225.1. Next base: position 2,321 of record JAPOZE010000285.1, on the reverse strand, counting down.
CTGCCGGCCGGAGCCACAATCCGCATGAGGCGGTAGAAGCCGTCGTTGACCGGCAGGTCCGGATCGATCAGCGATTTCAGCACGTAGGCGCAGGCCGAATAGGTTTGGGCGTAGGTGGAATTGACCGGCGCCCGCCTCTGGGGGTCGGAGCCGGTCATGTCGAATCGAACCCCCCGGGCGCCCTCAAACCGGATTGTGGCGGCCAGGCGCACCGGGTGGTCGGTGAAGCCGTCGCTGTCCACCACGCCCTCCGCGCTGTATTCGCCCTGGGGAAGCTTGGCGACCTCGGCTCGAGTCCGCCGCTCGGTGTATTCGAGAAGTTCCTCGGTAACTTCGGTGATCGTTTCCAGTCCCAGCCGCTCGATCAGCGCTGCCAAGCGACGAGCCCCGGTGTGATTGGCTGCCACCTGGGCTCGAAAGTCGCCGCCGGTCTCGTGCTTGGAGCGGATCTGGGCCAGAACCAGCCGAACCACATCCTCCACCAGTTCCCCGTTCTCCACCACTTTGACCGGAGGGATGATGACGCCCTCCTGAAACACCTCCCGGAAGGCTCCGACACTGGCCGGGGCCCCGCCTCCGACATCCACGTGGTGGGCCAGGTTGGCGACATAGCCAAAGAGACTGTCCCGGTGGAAAACGGGCGAAATGAAGGTAATGTCGTTGAGGTGGACTCCCCCCTGGTAGGGATGGTTGGCGATGAGTGCGTCTCCCGGTCCGAGCCGTTGGGGGCCGTAGGCGCGCACTACGCTGGGCACGCTGAGAGCCAGTGAGCCCAGGTGGTTCGGTTGATTGAAGGCCTGAGCCACGGGCCGAAGGCGGCGGTCGAAAAAGGCGCAGGAGAAGTCGTTTCGGGTCTTGATATTGGTGGAATAGGCGCTGCGGCGCAGCGAGACCGACATCTCTTCGGTCGCTTCCAACAAGGCGTTTCGAATGACTTCGAATCGGATCGGATCCAGCCGTAAAGAGGAGGCCATGATTCAGGATTGAGGTTGTGGCGTGGCAGACGCGGGCGCCAGGTCCGAGTCTCTCAGCGAACGGCGATCGGATTGCCCGGGGAGCCGGTGGCGCCCCGCAGACGCAAGGGAGCAAAAATGAAGGCGAACTCATAGGCCCGGTCGCCGGCCAGTGCCGCCAGGTCCAGATTCTCCAGGTTGTAGATGCCGTGCCTGGCCAGCAGCCACTGGTGGATTTCGAAGGGGCGGTCGGGGTCTTCCACGGGGACCACCTCGATGCCCCAGGTGTCGGCGCCTACCAGGACGATGTCACGCCGGATGAGCCACTTGGCTGCCTCCCGGCCGATTCCGGGCTCGCCCGACCCGTAGACGTCGTTGTCCTTCATCCACAGTTGTCCGTGTCCGGTGTGGATAAAGACCGCGTCGCCTTGCTGGATCTGCGTTCCCTGGGAGCGCAGTGTCCCCTCCAGATCCTCCACCGTGATGGCGTAGCCGGGTTCCAGGCGCTGCACCGACTTGTAGCCGGAAACGTCCAGCAGCACCCCCCGGGTAAAGAACACACCGATGTTCTCGACGCCCAGTTTCTTGAGCCCGTAGGCGTCACCGAACTCCGATCGCCGGAAACCGTTGTAGAAATAGTCCTCCCCATTCCAGCGCACGCCGACATGTCCCAGTCCGTCGAGCTGGGTTCCCACCTGGCCGATCTCCCCGGAGAACATTTCATCGTGGGAGACGATCCGGTTTTTTCCGCTGGGTCCATCGGAAGGTGAGCCCGGAATGGTGAGGCTGAAGTGCCGCTTGCCCGGCAGGGGCATCCCGTGCTCATAAATTCGGCCGAGCTGGTAGACGCGGCCCTTCCGGATGAGACTGGCCGCCTCCAGCGCCCGCTGCGGAGTCATCAGGTTGGCGGCGCCGCGCTGGTCCTCGGCTCCCCAGCGGGAGGGCCACCACTTGTTCCCGATCGGAGTTTGGGCCTGGGTGAAGATGCAGGCGCCGGCAAGCGCCGCCGCGGACAATAGGATGACACCAAGCTTTCGATTCAGCCTCATGACCTGCTCCTTTCCTGACCGATGACGGGCCGCATGATATCATCACTGCCCTGTACTTTTCCTCAGGAGCGCACCCATGATCAAAGGTCTCCACCACACCAACATCGTGGTTTCCGACATGACCAGGACCAAGCGGTTCTACACGGAAACTCTCGGACTTGAAATTTCCCTCGAGGTATCGATCGAAGACAGCGAGTTCAGCCGCGGGGCGGGTTTGGCCGACACCAGAGTGGTCGCCACCTTCTTCTCCGTTCCGGGCTCCAACACTCTGATCGAGACCTTTCAGTACCTCAATCCATCGAGCCGGCCCATGCCCTCC
>JAPOZE010000513.1:1580-5471 GCA_026706225.1 Acidobacteriota bacterium | reverse complement strand
CGGGTCCGAATCCGGATGTTGCCCCAGCTGGTAACGGAGGCGGTCGTTCCGTTGAAGGTTACCGTTCCCAGGATCCCGAAGTTGGATCCGTGGATAGTGACCTGGGTGTCGACAGGACCGGAATCGGGGTCCAGCCGGGAGATGATCGGCGTGGTCACGGTAAAGGTAACCCCGGCGCTCGCCTGGGTACCGGCCGTCACCACCACCGGACCCGTGGTGGCTCCCTCCGGCACGCGGGTCTGAATCCGGTTGTCGGCCCACCTGGTCACGGAGGCAGTGGTTCCGTTGAAGGTCACCGTTCCCGAGCTCCCGAAGTTGGATCCGTGGATAGTGACCTGGGTGTCGACAGGCCCGGTATCGGGGTCCAGCCGCGAGATGATCGGTCCTGTTGGGGGAGGAGTCACGGTGAAATCGACGCCGGCGCTCGACGTTCCGGCGGACGTCGTCACCACCACCGGCCCGTCGGTCGCCTCCTCCGGGACTCGAACGCGAATCATCCGGTCCTCCCAATGGTCGAGCGAGGCCGTTTCTCCGTTGAAGGTGACGCTGCCGGTCTGGCTCCCGAAGTTGGTTCCGTGGATCCTGACCTCGGTGTCGACAGGGCCGGAATCAGGGTCCAGCCGGGAGATTACCGGCGGCGGGACGGTCACGGTAAAAGTGGCGCCGGCGCTGGACTGATTGCCCACCGTCACCACGACCAGCCCGGTGGTGGCCCCCGACGGGACGCTCGTCTCAATCTCGTCGCTGGCCCAACTGGAAGTGGAGGTGGTGGTTCCATTGAAGGTGACGGTCCCCGAGGACCCGAAATTGGAGCCGTGGATCGTCACCTCGGTGTCCACGGGGCCCGAGTCGGGATCGAGCCGGGAGATCACCGGCGCCGGAGGGATCACGGTAAAGGTGACGCCTGCGCTCGACTTTCCGTCCACCGTCACGATCACGACTCCGGTGGCAGCCCCTGCCGGCACGGTTGTCTGAATCTCGTCGGTGTCCCAACTGGAGGTGGAGGCGGAGGTTCCGTTGAAGGTGACGGTCCCTGAAGTGCCGAAATTGGATCCGTGGATGGTGACCTGGGCGTCAACGCGGCCGGAATCGGGATCCAGCCGGGAGATTATGGGTCCGGCAGGGGGAGCGGTCACGGTGAACTCGACGCCGGCGCTCGACTTTCCGCCGGAGGTGGTCACCACCACCGAACCGGAGGTGGCTCCCTCCGGGACTCGAGCCCGAATCATCTGGTCCGCCCAATGGTCCGGCGAGGCCGTCGTACCGTTGAAGGTGACGCTGCCGGCCTGGCTGCCGAAATGGGTTCCGTGAATCCTGACCTCGGTGTCCACGGGGCCGGAGGTGGGGTCCAGGCGGGAGATTGCCGGGTCAGGGACGGTCACGGTGAAGGCGACCCCGGCGCTGGCTTGTCCGCCGGAGGTGGTCACCACCACGTTCCCGGAGGTGGCCCCCGACGGCACGGTGGTCTCGATCTCGCCGGTGGCCCAACTGGAAGTCGAGGCGGAGGTTCCGTTGAAGGTGACGGTTCCCGTGGAGCTCCCGAAGTTGGAGCCCTCGATGGTGACGCCGGCGCCTACCAGCCCCGAACTGGGGTCCAGGCTGGAGATTACCGGCGCAGGGGGTGTCACGGTGAAGGTGGTTCCGGAACTCGACTTGTTGGCGGAATTCGTCACGACCACGTTCCCCGTGGTGGCTCCCACCGGCACCCGAGCCCGAATCACGTCGTGGCTCCAATTGGAGGTGGTGGCGGTGGTTCCGTTGAAGGTGACGCTGCCGCCCGAGCTCCCGAAATTGGATCCCTTGATCTTGACGCTGGTGCCCACGGCCCCCGAATCGGGCTCCAGCTTGGAGATGGACGGCGTGCCAAGGGTCACGGTAAAGGTGACCCCGCTGCTCGCAACCCCGCCGGAGGTGGTGACCACCACCGACCCGGTCGTCGCTGTCGACGGGACCACAGCACGGACCTTCTTGTCATTCCAACCCGCAATACTGGATGCGCTCACACCATTGAAAGTGACCGAGCCCTGGGTCTCGCCGAAATTCAGACCCTTGATCTTGACCTCGGTCCCCACCGGCCCCGAATCAGGCTCCAGCTTGTCGATGGTCGGCCCGGTAGGGGTTTCGGTCACGGTGAAGGTGACCCCGGCGCTGGACTGGGTACCGACCGTCACCACCACCGGACCGGTGGTCGCGCCCTCCGGCACGGATGTCTTGATCTTGCCGTCTTCCCAACTGTCGATGTCTGCGCCGGTTCCGTTGAAGGTCACCGTTCCCTCGGTGGTCCCGAAATTGGATCCCTTGATCTGGACGTTGTTGCCCACCCGGCCCGAATCGGGCTTCAATTCGCTAATGGCCGGCGTTGACGATTGAGCCATCAGGCCCGGGTGGGCAGTGGCCGCCACCAGCAGCAGGAGAGCTGCGGAAAGGCATTCGAGCCGGCTTTCACTCCCGGGCAACCATGGCGGTACGGTCTTCATGATGAGGACTCTCGGCGGCGGTTTCCCGCCCTTCCGAAACGGATCGTTCGCGCTATCTCACGGGAAGGAGCCTGGGAAATAAACCGAACGGGGACATGTTATCCCTACTTGGAGGTGCATAAGGCCTATTGACGTCATGGATAAAGCGATCTTCAACAAGAAGTCTCCGGGGCGAAACCCCGAGGGATCCGGACGAGCGACGCAGGCGGCGACAGCACCCTACTGACGGCCTGCACCCTTGACGGGGAGGCCCCTCTCACGCCCCTTCGACGGCCTTGCGAAGCCACCCGGCAGCGCCATCCGGCAGCTCCAGTTGCAGCGCCAGGCTCCTGGCGGCGGGGGACATTTTCTTCCAGGTGCGTCGCAGAATGTGCAGCAGCTTCTCCTCGGTGTGCCGGCGGGAGAAATCCTCGAGCTGGACCTCCAGAAAGAGCAGGCAGGCGGCGTCCTCCAGGGTCTGGGCTTCGGGGTCGGTGCGCAGCCGCCGCTTTCTCAAGAGCTGCTCGACCCGGGCCACGGTGTAGGCGTCGTAGCCCACCCGCGCCAGCACCTCGGCGGCGGTGCGGGCGTGGAACCGGCCCAGGGCGTCTCTCCAGTCCCGGTAGCCCTTGCGGGTCATGGGGTAGGAGTCGCGCGGAATGGCCCAGCGGCGGACGTGCTGGCTATGGGCGGCCAGGCGAAGGGCCGCCGAGGCCCGGGGAGCCAGCCGCTCCACCCAGCGGCCCAGCCGTTCATGGTAGTCGAGGGATGCCAGGATGTCTTTGGGCCCGTCGCTGTCCGCCAGGGGATCCTCCCGGTGCATCCCCTCCAGCAGGCCAAAGGCCTCCCGCAATCTCGGATCGTCGTCGCTCGTCATGATTTTCTCAGCTGTCCTCCCGGGGGCCCGCGGTCAGGCCGGTGCGGGGCGGATACCGCGCCGGCCCGCCCGGGGCAACCATACCATGGCGGCCCGTTGAGGGCGCCCTTCCGATTTCCCGTCCAACCCCGGGTGGTTTCATTCTTGTCGCGGGTTCTATAGAATGAGGCCGCGCCGGCGCCGCCCTGGTTGCCCTGCAAGCCTGGCGCTCCCGGCCCTCTCGCCATGAATGCCGTCACCGTTGAAAAGCTGTCCAAGAACTACCGCATCTACTCCAAGCCCTCGGCCCGGCTGAAGGAGCTGATCTTCCGCGGGCGCCGTTACCACCAGGACTTCCGGGCCCTCAGGGACGTCAGCTTCCAGGTCGAGCAGGGCGACACCTTCGGGATTGTGGGCGAGAACGGCTCGGGCAAGAGCACCCTGCTCCAGATCATCGCCGGAACCATGACCCCGACCACCGGCAGCGTGGCTCTGAGCGGGCGGGTGGCGGCCCTGCTGGAGCTTGGGGCCGGCTTCAATGCCGAGTTCACCGGCCGGGAGAATGCCGTTCTGAATGCC
>JAPOZE010000513.1:0-1568 GCA_026706225.1 Acidobacteriota bacterium | reverse complement strand
TCGACCGGAAAATGCCGGAGATCGAGCGCTTCGCCGAGATCGGCAGCTTCATCGACCAGCCCGTCAAGACCTATTCCAGCGGCATGTACGTGCGCCTGGCCTTTGCCATCGCCATCAACCTCGACCCCCAGATCCTGCTGGTGGACGAGGCTCTGGCGGTCGGGGACGTCTACTTTCAGCAGCGATGCGTTCGCAAGCTTCGCCGGATGCGGGACGAGGGCAAGACCATCCTGCTGGTCTCCCACGACGTGGCCGCGGTCAGGAACCTGTGCGATGCGGCCATCTGGCTGGAGAAGGGCAGGATCAGGGATCGAGGCGCCCCCGACAAGGTGACCTCCCGCTACCTGGCGGCCCTGACTCAGCGGCGCGATCCCTATGCCGGCGAGATGGCCTCGGAGGCGACGGAACTGCGGCCCGACGCCGCCGGCGATGCAGCCGGGGACCTGTCGGTGCATACTCTACCGAACGTGGACGAGCGCTGGGGCAACGGCCACGCCCGCATCCTGGGCATTCGCCTGCTCGACCGGGCCGGCAGGGAGCCGCAAAGCCTCTTTCACGGCGACCTGGTGACGGTGAGGGTTTCGGTCCGGTTCGACCGCGCGGTGCAGTCGCCCCTGTTCGGTTTACTCATGCGCAACCGCCTGGGCGAGGAGATCTCCGGAAGCAACACCTCGGTGGAGAACCTGCGGTTGCCGCCGGCCCGGCCGGGCCAGGTCTACACGGTGGACTTCCATCTGCGGCTTCCGGTGCTGCAGCCGGGCCACTACTATATCACCCCGGCGGTGGCCAACGGGACCCATCGCGATTCGGTCATGTGCGACTTCGTGGAAAATGCCCTGAACCTGACCTTGAAGCAGCGGGAGACGGTCTACGGCTACCTCAAGATGGGCTGCCGCATTGAATTGAAGCAGGTGAGTTCGGCCAAGTCGGACCTGGCCGAAGCAGGCTACCCCGCGGGTTGAAGGGGGAAGTTTGAAGGAGGCCGGAGACGGCGGCCGCCCCCGGCCCCCTCTGGACAGCGGAAAGGAGCATGATGATCAAGGATGTCAAGATCGTGCCCCTGGTCGCCCACGTGGATGACCGGGGCTATCTGATCGAGATCTTGAGGAGCAGCGACGAGCACTTCACCCGGTTCGGACAGGTCTACCTGGTGGGCGACGCCACCCGCGGGACCATCCGCGCCTTTCACAAGCACGCCATCCTGTGGGACTGGTTCTTCATCAGCCACGGATCGGCCAAGTTCGTCCTGCGGGACGACCGTACCGACAGCCCCACCTACGGCAACACGCAGGTCGTCGTCACCGGCCAGCGGAATCCGGTCCTGATCGTGGTTCCGCCCGGTGTCTACCACGGGTGGATGGCTCTGGAGGACGATACCCAGCTCGTCAGCACTGCCAGCGAGGTCTACAATCGAGAGAACCCGGACGAAGTTCGGATCCCCCCCGATTCCTTTGGGAATGTCTGGGAAGTCAAGGGAAGGTAGGGGGGGAATGATGAATTAGGAATGATGAATCACTAGTGTCTCGTTAAAAGTCCAATAGAATCAAGTACTTACGTGAGGCCCAGTT
>JAPOZE010000327.1 GCA_026706225.1 Acidobacteriota bacterium | reverse complement strand
CCGAGCCGCCCGACGCCAGGCTGCTCTGGATTCGCAACACCATGGCCCTGGCCGAGGTGGAGTGTTCGGCCGCCTACCTCGAGGAAGCCCGCGGCCGGGAGGATCTCGCCATTCTCACCGGCCCGCGTCCCCTTTCCTTCAATGCGGAGGGAAACCTGGACGACAGCCACATGCAGGCCGGCGGCAGGCTCCCGGCGTCAACCCGGCTCAGGTAGGCAGCGACCGGTGGGAATGCTCTGATCGAAGAGGCCTCCTCCGGCCCCCTCGTTGGGGAGTGCAACCATGAAGATCGCCGTCGTCTACAATCGCGACAGCAAGAGCGTCATCAACCTGTTCGGCATGCCCAACCGCGAGAAGATCGGCATGAAGACCATCCGGCGGCTCACCAATGCCCTGCGCAAGGGGGGCCACGAGGTCATCGCCCTGGAAGGGGACAAGGATCTCATCGACCGGCTGGAGGATTTCATGCCCCGCGTGGTGCACGGGGAGCGTCCCGGGATGGTGTTCAACGTCTCCTATGGCCTGCAGGGCCAGGCCCGCTACACCCACATTCCCGGCATCCTGGAAATGGTGGGCATCCCCTACGTCGCCTCGGGGCCGCTGGGGCACTCGCTGGCTCTGGACAAGGGGGTCACCAAGATGATCCTGCGCCAGAACGATGTGCCCACGCCCGACTTTGCGGTCCTGCAGACACCCGACATGCCGCTGCCGCCCGACCTCCGCTACCCCATGATCGTCAAGCCCAAGAACGAGGCGGTCTCCTTCGGCCTCAAGGTGGTCCAAAACGAGGAAGAACTGCGGGAAGCGGCCAGAGTGATCTTCGACGAATTCCACCAGGCCGTGCTGGCCGAGCAGTTCATCGAGGGCAGAGAGATCAACGTCGGCCTGCTGGGCAACAACCCGCCCGAGGCCTTTCCGCCGGTGGAGCTGGTCTTCGGGGAAGGAGCGCCCTCCATCTACACCTACGAGGACAAGACCGGAAGAAGCGGCAGAACCATCTCTCACGCCTGCCCGGCGCCCATTGGAGAGGCATTGACCGCCAAGGCGATAGAGGTCGCCAGGAAGTCCTTCGAATGCCTGGGCATCTACGATTGCGCCCGGGTCGACATGCGGCTGGACGGGGAGGGACGCCTCTACGTGCTGGAGGTCAACAGCCTGCCCAGCCTGGGCGAGCACGGGTCCTACCTGGTGGGGGCCGCCCAGGTCGGGCTGGACTTCGCGGCCTTTGTCAACCGCCTGGTGGAGGTCGCCAGCGCCCGCTACTTCGGCACGCCCTCCCCGCCGCTGCTGGACAGGAAATCGGTCGACCCCAAGTCCCACGTCCTTTCCTACATCACTCAACGCCGCGCCCAAATCGAGCGGGACCTTCGGGAGTGGGTGGACCTGCCCAGCCGCACCAGCGATCCGATCGGAGTCCAGCAGGCCGTGGAGAAGATCGGCCGCGTCTTCGACAGCTTGAGAATGAAGCCGGTCCCCGACCTTTCGGATGACCCGGAGGTGTTCACCTGGGAAACGGCGAGAGGTCTGGAGGGCGGCCTGCTGCTGGTGGCGCACGCCGACGTCCCGATGGACCTGAGAACTCCCCACCAGCCCTTTCGCCGGGAGCCGGAGTGGCTCTACGGAGAGGGCATCGGAACCTCCCGGGCTCCCCTGGTCATGCTGGAGTATGTGCTGCGATCCCTGCACAGCATTCGACGCCTGCGCCGCCTGCCGCTGGGGGTCTGCCTGTATACGGACGAGGGCCGGGACGCCCAGGTGAGCCGGGAAAGGATCCAGGCGGCCGCGGCCAGGGCCAGACGGGTCATCGTGCTGCGGCCGGGCACGCGCGGCGAGGGGGTGATCGTGCGCCGCCGGGGAAACCGCAAGTTCCGCCTTCGAGTGGTCGGGGAGGGTCCCTTCCCGGGTCGGGGCGTCCAGGACCGGGCCGCCCTGCGCTGGACCTGTCAGAAGCTGGAGGCGCTTTCCCGACTCGGCTCGGCCAAGGATCGGGTGTCCCTCGCCACTCTGGACGTGCGGACCGAGCGGCACCCGATGCGCCTGCCCCACCGGGTGACCGCCCACCTGCTGATGACCTATCCCGATCCCAAGACGGCCGACCAGGTGGAGGCCGGGATGCGGTCCATCCTGGGCCGCGGCGGTCCCAAGTGGGAACTGGCGGTGGAATCCGACCGCCCTCCCTTGAGGGAAAGGCCCATCAACAACCGGTTTCTGAAGTCCATCGCCAAGATTGCCGTAGACCAGAAAGTGGTCCTGAAGAAAGACAGCTCGAGCTGGGCCTCGGTGGCCGGCCTGGTCCCGCCCAAGGTGGCCTGCCTCTGCGGCGTCAGTCCGGTGGCCCGTGACCGGGGGACTCCCCAGGAGTCCATCCAGCGCATCAGCCTGATCCAGCGGACACTGGTTCTGGCCGAGCTGCTGGCCACCGAACTGGAGGATCGAGCCCCATGACACCTGGACCCGCCCGGACCAAGGTTCAGCGGCGCCGCGGCTCGCCGGCCGGTCTGCAGCCCGACCCCGAAACCGACCTGACCAACTTCACCGGGCTGCCCAGCCAAAACGCCCAGCGGCTGGCGGTATCCAGGGGCGGCATGGTGTCCACCGCTCACTACGAGGCCACGGCCGCCGGCGCCGCCATGCTGGAAGCCGGCGGCAACGCCGTCGACGCCGCCGTGGCCGCCGCCTTCGCCCTGGGCGTGTGCGAACCGGCCGCCTCGGGTCTGGGCGGACAAACCATGATGCTCATCCACCATGCCCCCTCGGGACGCACCATGGCCCTGGACGGCTCCTCCCGCGCCCCCAACCGCGCCAACCGGGAAGTCTTCAGGGATCTGCGGATCGAGCGCCGGCGCGGCTACCGGGCGGTCACCGTTCCCAGCACGCCGGCAACCCTGAACTACGCCCTGCAGCACTACGGGAAACTCGGCCTCTCCCAGGTGCTGGAGCCCGCCTGCAGGCTGGCCGAGGAAGGCTACCGGGTCAGCCTGCTCCAGTATCAGCTTACCCGGAGGGAACGCAGCTTTCTGCGCCAGGGCACGGCCGCCCCCTTCTTTCTGCGGGACGGGACCCATCCCTACCGCCCCGGGGCGGTGTTCCGCCAACCCACCCTGGCCGGGACCCTACGGCGCCTGGCCCGGCAGGGAATCGAGGACTTCTACACCGGTGAAATCGGACGGCTCATCGAAGAGGACATGGTCCGAAACCAGGGGTTGATCCGGAGGGACGACCTGGCCCAGATCCCGGTCCCCATCGAGCGGCGTCCGGTGACCGGCCGCTTTCGAGGGCACCGGGTCTTTACCATGCCCCCGCCCGGCGCGGGTCGCACCTTGATCGAGATGCTCAACGTGCACCAGCAATTTCCCCAGGAGTTCCCCGGCCTGGAAACCCCGCGAGGCGCCCTCTACCTGGCGGAAACCATACGGCGGGCCTTCCTGGACCGGCAGGACCGCCCTTTCGACGCCAACTTCTACAGCCAGGTGTCGGGAACGCGGATGCTCAGCACCGAGCACGGGAAGCTGGTGGGGCGGCAGATCCGGAAACGCTTTTCCGGCCGCGGGGAAACCACCCACCTGTCGGCCATGGACCCGGAGGGGAACGCGGTCGCGCTGACCCAATCCATCGAACGGGTCTACGGAGCCTGTTCGGCGACTCCGGACCTGGGGTTTCTCTACAACAACTACATGAGCGCCTTCGAGTACGAGGATATCTCCCACCCCTACTACCTGCGCCCCAATGCCGCGCCCTGGGCCAGCGTGGCTCCGACGCTGGTGTTCCGGGGCAAGCGGCCCTGGCTGGCCATCGGTTCGCCCGGCAGCGAACGTATCACCCCCTCCATCTTCCAAGTGCTGGTCCGCCTGGGTTATCTGACACCCCTGGCGGCGGTGGACGCACCGCGCCTCTATTGTTCGCTGGACGGCGTGGTGTCCCTGGAAGCCTCCCGAATGCGCGATGACATCCCCGACATGCTCAGCCGCCACGGATTCCAGGTGGATGTCCGCGAACCCCACTCCTTCTACCTGGGGTGCGTGCAACTGGCGCTGCGGGAACGGGGCGAGTTCATCGGCGTCGCCGATCCCAGGCGAGACGGCTCAGCTGCCGGACCGAAGTCATGAAGCTGCCCCTGCTCCTCTCCGTTCCTCATGCCGGGCTGCAGGTGCCTCCCGAAGCAGTCCCCTTTTGCGTCCTGACGCCCCGACAGATCGAGGAAGACGGTGACGAAGGCGCCGCGGAAATCTACGACCTCGCGCCGAAAGTAGAGGTCTACCTGACCACCAAGATCGCCCGCTGCATCGTTGATCTCAATCGGGATCTTGACGACCAGCGGCCGGACGGAGTGGTCAAGACCCATACCTGCCTGGAGGTGCCGGTTTACGAGAGGTTCCCACCCCCAGGGGTGGTGGATGCGCTCTTGAGCCGCTACCACCTTCCCTACCACCGGGATCTGACCCGGCTGGCCCGCCCGCCGGTGAGGTGCGGCATCGACTGCCACACCATGCTGGCCAAGGGACCACCCATCGGACCCGGACCCGGGCTGCAACGCCCATGGGTGTGCTTGAGCAACGGCGAGGGCACCTGCCCCCAACCTTGGATCGAAGCGCTGCAACGGTGTTTCCGGGAGGTCTGGGGTGGACCGGTGCAGATCAACGACCCCTTCAAGGGAGGGTTCATCACCCGCTGCCACGCCTCCGAGATGCCATGGATCCAGTTGGAGATCTCCCGGGCTCCCTTTGCCTCCAATCGGCAAAAGCGGCAGGGTGTCCTCAAGGCCCTTCAAATGTTCTGCTCCGAGGTCTTTCCGGCAGTGGTTAGTGGCCAGTGATCAGTGGCCAGCCGGGCGGATCATTGTGAGGAAGGAACTGCCGATGGTTGTTGAAGACGAGCCACGAACAAAGACAACGACCGATGGCCCTCGTTTGCTGCGACGACGTCATGGGAGGAAGCCCCCCGGGAGCGCGGGCGTCCCGCCCGCACACGTCCTGGCACAGCCTCGCCCCATCTCCTCCACCCGGCTCGAGCGGCAGCGGCGCCAGAACTCTGCTTCGGCCGGGCCCATGCCGTTCCCGCCGGCAGGGTGGCCGTGTGCGCCATCGCAGGGAACCTGAGCAGCACGCAACGGCACAGCATGCGGGCGGGACGCCCGCGCTCCCGGGTGGCCGCCGCTTCCCAACACTCCTGCTCCTCGAGGGGGCGTGTGCCGGCTTGCCGGGCCGCAGCCCGTGCCGATGCGGCACAGCCGTCACGATTGGTGGTGCTTCGTGTCGTTTCGTGGATTTCTCTTTTTTGCTTGTTTCAGGGTGGGCAACTCAAGCCCCCGCCCTGCTTGCTGGGGCCGTCCCCGAAACCGCTTGCCAAGGCCCCGAACCGCTCGGTAAGATCCCTCCGACCGACGGGAACCCGAGGATCCCTCGGGCCGGTGAATCCATCCGAATGCGGGCCTGTAGCTCAGAAGGATAGAGCAGCGGTTTCCTAAACCGAAGGTCGGGGG
>JAPOZE010000579.1 GCA_026706225.1 Acidobacteriota bacterium | reverse complement strand
CAATTCCGCCACTCCGGCAGAGTGGATGAGGTTGGGTGAAGAACGGCTCCGGAAATCGCCCCGGTTCGGAACGGTTTCGGGAATCCGCACCCTGGGACGGCGTGGAGATTAGCATGGCGCCACCGTTTTGTAAACGCGACCTCGACACGACCAAAACAAGAAGATGGCGGCCGTTACCGCCGGTCCGGGCCGGTGGGAGCACCCTCGGCTCTCAGCACGGACCGGATCCGTTCAGCCACCCGAGGCGATGGAAGCTCGGTCTCGCCGGTCACGATCAAGGCAAAGTTGACCGCCAGGATTTCTTCGGGGTGAATGATGTAGGAGCTGTTCCTGCCGATCTGCTCGAAGAACCCCGACACCTCCTCGACCTCGACCAGCCTGGGACCTGAATCGGCCGGGGCGGAAGCGGTGGCGGCCTCGTCTCCCACGGCTTCCAGCAACAGGCGAAACTGCAGATACTTGAAGAAGCTGCCACCCTGCAGGGGGTCGTAGCGATCGGTCCTGGAGTAGAGGACCGGGACGGCCCAGAACGGACGTCCCCCGTGGCGCACGCGAATACGGTGGGCATTTACGGGCGCATCCGGGTTGGTGATCCTGCGCCGGGCCAGAGGCTTCGGCAACTCGACTTCGGGACAGCGTTCGAACCCGATCACCCGGTAGAGTCGATCCCGGATGTCGCGGTCGTGACGGGACAGGACATGAAACAGCTCGTGGGCAACCAGACGCGCGAGCTTTTCCGGGGACTGGTCGAGCCTGGTTCGGGGCAGAATGACAGCCTTGCCCCGGGTGTAGGCCGCTCCCCCTTCCTCTTCTCCCGTGGTATGAACGAAATAGACACTCTCCGGCCAACTCACGGGAAACTCGCCCAGTGCGGGGCGAATCCGATCGAAGGCCTGCTCAACTCGTTCCCGGTCCGCGTTGTCCCACCGGATGACCTTGCCGGCGACAAAATTCAGAAACTCACTCTCGGACACTTCCCGGTCCGTCTTCAGCCGGGCGGCCCGATCGAAGGGGCTTAGACGCCGGATAAAGCCATCCCGGGTGCTGAGGATCTCCTGTCCTTCTTCCAGTGATGCAAAATGGATCCTGATGGAAGGCGCCGGGCCGGTCTGCGCCAGGGCAAGGATTGCCCCCAGGTAGACCAAACCGGTCATCGAGAAGCGGTTGGCCATTTCTTATCCGACTTCCTGGGTTTCTCTACCAACGCAGGATGGTGGCGCCCCAGGTAAATCCGGAGCCGAACGCGGCCAGGACGACCACGTCTCCCGGCTGGACCCTCCCCGCCCGAAAGGCTTCGTCCAACGCGATGGGGATGGATGCCGCCGTGGTGTTGCCGTACCGTTGAATATTGCTGAAAACCCGTTCCGGCGGGATTTTCAGCGAACGCACCACCGCTTCCGAAATCCGCAAATTGGCCTGATGCAGGACCAAAAGGCCGACATCCTCAATTTCCAGGTGGTTCTCGGCCAGGGCTTCCCGGACGCTTTCCTGAAGCCGGTCGACCGCATGTTTGAAGACGTAGCGGCCGTCCATTCGCGGGTAGTGGCGGCCCGCTCTCAGCATCTCCTCCGTCAATCGGGGGTGCTCCAGCGAGGTTGGAGCTTCCAGCCACAGTTTCCGGGCATACTTCCCCTGGGCGTGCAGGGGGCTGGAAAGAATGCGCCGGTTCCCGTTCTCGGAGCGGCCCACGACAACGGCCCCGGCCCCGTCACCGAAGATGACTCCAACATCCCGTCCTCGGGTATTCATTTCCATTCCGGAAGAATGAACCTCGGCGCCGACCACCAGGATGTGGCGATAGGTGCCGGTCCTGACGAACTGGTCGGCGATGGACAGACTGTAGACGAAACCCGTGCACTGATTGCGGACGTCCAGGGCGCCAACCGTGTCAAGACCCAGTTTTTCCTGCAGAAGGCAGCCGCAACCCGGAAAACCGTACTCGGGACTCAAGGTGGCAAAGATGATGAAGTCGATCCGGTCGGGTGTCAGCCCGGCAGCCTGCAGCGCCCGGTGGGCGGCCTGCAATCCGAGATCGGTGGGTCCGACCCCGGGTTCCACGAAACGTCGCTCGCGGATTCCCGTCCGCTGCCGGATCCATTCGTCGGAGGTGTCCATCACCTCTTCCAGATCGGCATTGGTGACGATCTTTTCGGGCAGGTAGCTTCCGGTACCCAGGATTCTGGCGTTGAACATGGCTTTGGTTTGCTCTCCCCTGCGCAGAACGGACCGGAGAACCGGTTGGCGCTTCGATGACTCTCCGGGCTCGTCGGAGTCACCCCGACTGTTCGCGATAATAGAGCATCAGATCCGTCCCCTGGGGGACGGCGCCAACCTGCCTCAGCATGGCGGCAATCTGTCCGCGGTGGTAGCTGGAATGGTTGACGACGTGCAGCATCGCCCGCCAGAGCGGACTCGAGTAGGGGCTCCCCTGCGGGGTGGTCAAAGCGATGGATTGCTGCAGGCCGGCAGCGTCGAGTCCATGCACGAAGCCGGCAAGGGCCCCATCGACTTCTTCCCAGCGGCGGTTGGCTTCTTCGGGACTCGCAAAGGCTTCGGAGGGCAGGGGCCGGCTGGCCGACTGGCCTTTCCAACGTCTCAACCAGTTCCACTGGGCGGACACCAGGTGACCCACGGTCCGCTGCAGGGAACCGAAACTGGCGCCCAGATCGCGTTTGAAGACTTCCGGACCCAAGTCCTCAATGGAATTCCTGACCCGCGCATTGGCCCACCCGTTGTAGGCGTACAACTCGGTCAGATCCTCTATTCCCATGGTCGTAGCCTCCCTTCAGGATCCCGTAACTCTCCTTGCCGGATCGGCATCCCCATTTAATGACGTTTTGTCGATGTTGTAAACCCAGATGACTCTCCTGGTCCGTCGTGGAGTGCTTCCAACACGCCCGGCGATCGCTTCCGGCAATCTCTCCCCGGCCAAATTGACAGTGCCGGATGACACTGCTAGCATTGGATCGTTCCGGCAGTCCTTCGCACCTCGGGCGACAATTCCGCCGCTGCTGAAACCCGGCAACTCAGGGAGAATCTCTTGGCCCGACTCACCCGGCATGAAATTCTGAAGGAAGACCGCTTCATGGTGTTGGTGGATGAGACCCGCCACTTCTTCACCAACAATCGTTCCGAAATCCTGCGCGGCCTGTCGGCTGTCGGAGTCGTGGCCGTCCTGGTGGCAGGCTACTTCTACTACTCGGCCAAGCAGGAGGAGCAGTCCAAACAGGAGTTGGCCCAAGCGCTGGCGACCTACCACGCAACCGTCGGCAAGACGGAATCCTCCGGATTGAAGGCCCCGGTTTTCTTTGAGACACCCACTCAGAAATATGAACAGTCCCTGTCGGAGCTCCAGGAGGTCATCTCCCGGCACAACGCCAGGCCGGCCGGCAAGATTGCCACCTACTACTCGGGTCTTTGTCTCCACCGGCTCGACAGGAGTTCGGAGGCCGTGTCGCTGCTTGAACCGCTGAGTCGGGAACAGTCGGACTTCGGCGCACTGGCGCTGGCAGCCCTGGGAAGGATTTACGAGGACACCGCGGACCTGGCCAGGGCCACCGAGGTCTACCAGCAACTGGTTGAGCGCAATGCCTTGACAACGCCCGGAGAAACGCTGGCAATGCAGGCGGCCCTCCTTTACGAGCGACAGAACCGGAAGCAGCAGGCCGTCGAGATGTACCGGAAGGTCATCGACGAATTCCCCACTTCACCTGCCTCTACCGAAGCCGAGCAGCGGTTAAGGAAAATTGATCCCTGATGGTTGAGACCCTTCGTCAACGGGCGGAGGAGCGCGAGGCCCAAACCCTGGCCCCTCAAGCAACCCTCAGCACAGGGACTCGAGGCCGCCGGACGGACGAGTCTGCCTGCGCCATCCGAACCGCCTTTCAGCGCGACCGCGACCGCATCCTGCATTCCAAGGCATTTCGGCGCTTGAAACACAAGACCCAGGTGTTCCTTTCGCCGGAGGGTGACCACTACAGGACCCGCCTGACCCATACTCTCGAAGTCGCCCAAATCGCCAGAACCGTCAGCCGGGCTCTGCGACTGAACGAGGACCTCACCGAGGCGATAGCGCTGGGGCATGACCTGGGCCACACTCCCTTTGGGCATGCCGGTGAAGCCATATTGGATGAGCTTGCTCCCGGCGGTTTTCGCCACTACCGCCAGAGCCTGAGGGTTGTGGACACCTTGGAGCAGGGGGGACGGGGGTTGAACCTGTGCTGGGAAGTGAGGGACGGGATCCTCAAGCACTCCAAGGGCGCGGGCGCTGTATTCACCGGCCGGGACAAGGGGCGTCCTTCCACCCTGGAGGGTCAGGTCGTCAGAGTTTCCGACGTGATCGCCTACGTGAACCACGACCTGGACGACGCCCTGCGGTCGGGGCTGATTCGAGAATCCGACATCCCCAAGGAGCTGACCACTGCCTTGGGCGAAGGCCACTCGTTGCGAATCGACACCCTGGTCCGCGACGTGATTCGCTCCAGCCTGGAAACCGACCTTCAGATCGTTTCCATGAGCCCCCCAACCCTGCAGGCGATGATGGAAATGAGGCACTTTCTCTACCGGACGGTCTACGCGCGCAGCATTCCCCAGACGGAACTACTCAAGGCCAAGAAGCTCTTGAGCGATATCTACCACCATCTGTTGGCCCATCCCGATGACATTCCGGAGAGTCTTCGGCGTCCCGGTGTCGGCGCCGAGCGTGCCGTGGTTGACTTCGTCGCAGGGATGACCGATCGCTTTGCCCTGAAACTTTACGACAGCCTGTTCCTGCCGAGAGGTTGGAGTGGTGGAACCACCCATTGACCGGGAAGCGGCCGCTGGCGGGCGCCGGAGTGAGTTGGCCGTGGTGGGAGAATTTTCCCTTGAGGATCCTGGTGGGATTTACTCAGGAGGACCGCGGAGCCCATCAGGCCCCGTAGCGGACGAAGACCTTGCCCGGCATCAGCTCGATGCTCCGAATATTGAAGGGGAGGTCGAAATCGGTGTTGGGTCCCGCCCCGGGATACTTGGGAATCACATAGTGATCCAGCAGCAGATCGATCAAAACCCTGGGGATTTCCTGGTCATCGATCCGGACCCCCAGGATATCGTAACGTCCCAGCCCGTTCTCGCCTGTCAGTTTTCCGGACACCTCCACCCAGCGTTCTCCCTTCAGCAGTGCCCACACCAGGGACTTGCGGGCAGTGGCGGAGCCGGCCTGCATTTCATTGAAGTCTACCAGCGCCCGGGCGGAAAGCCGGTTCCGCTGAAAGCGAAAGCGGATCTGTTTCACTCCCTGCGGGTAGTGCTGTGAAATCTCGTGTTGCAGGAAGGCATCGATCTCGGCTTCGCTGAACTCGGCCTGCCCTCCGCTGGAGCCCACCGGCGGAAGGGCAATGGCCCCCAGCTTTTTGGCGAAAGCCTGGGCCGCGGTCCGATCGGCCGCCGAGGCGGGTCCGGATGCTTCCGAGGGAGCGCGAAGAAATCGCCAGGCGCCCGCGCCCA
>JAPOZE010000261.1 GCA_026706225.1 Acidobacteriota bacterium | reverse complement strand
GACCTGGAGGAGCTGGACCAGTGGGCCCTGGTGCGGACCAGCCGGCTTCTGGAAAAGGTTTACGGCTGGTACGAAGCGTACGAATTCCATCGGATTTACCACCGGGTCTACGATTTCCTGACGGTCGACCTGAGCTCCTTCTACTTCGACGTCCTCAAGGATCGACTCTATACGGCCGCGCCCGATGCGCATCCGCGGCGATCGGCCCAGACCGTGCTCTACCTCATCCTGGAAGCGTTGACCCGGGCACTGGCTCCCATCTACAGCTTTACCTGCGAGGAGATCTGGGAACATCTCTCATCCAAGGCCGACAGACCGGCAAGCGTGCACCTGGCGCGCTTTGTGCCCGCCGACAGCCTGATCGAAGGACTGTCCCCCCAATCGCTGCAGCGGCTGGAAAACTGGGATCTGCTCATCCGGGTTCGCTCCACCGTATTGAAGGTCCTGGAAGAGGCTCGCCAGGCCAAGTTCATCGGGAATTCCCTGGAAGCCAAGGTCACCTTGGCCGGCGAAGACGGCTACGCTCCGATCCTGAAGCGTTACGAGGCGATGCTGCCGGGGCTGCTCATCGTGTCGCAGGTGGAGTTGGGCGCCGCATCCGGTGAAACACCCTTTTTCGGGGAAGTGGAGGGACTGAGGGCCTCGGTGAGCCGCGCGGAGGGGAAAAAATGCGAGCGCTGCTGGATCTACTCCACCGGAGTCGGAAGCAACCCCGATTTCCCGGGGGTCTGCGCCAAGTGCTCCTCCACCCTCGAGGAACTCGGTGTCACGCCCGACCAGCTCGACCAGGGCGTGGCGACAGCCTGACCGACCGCCGGAGGCCAAACCGGGCCAATCCGTCTCAAATACATTTCAAACGTTGCCCTCGCCTCGCCTCATGAAACGGCTTCTCTACTTCCTGATTGCCCTCGGCGTGTTTCTGGGCGACCGCCTGACCAAGCGGCTGATTGAAGAGGATCTGGGGCTCTACGAGTTCAAGACCCTCATCCCCGGATTTCTCGAGCTCACCCACACCCGAAACACGGGCATGGCCTTCGGCATTCTCAGCGGCTCGGCTTCGCCGTGGGTCCCCGTCGCGCTGGCAATCGTCTCCACTCTGGCCTTTCTGCTCATCCTGGGATTCGCCCTGCGCAACCCGGTCACCCGGCGCCGGTTGCAGTGGGGGCTGATGCTGATTCTGGGCGGCGCCGCCGGCAACCTCCATGACCGTCTCACCTACGGCTATGTGACCGACTTTATCGATGTGTTCTACGGGAGCTACCATTGGCCGACCTTCAACCTGGCCGATTCCGCCATCACCGTCGGGATCGGCCTGTTCCTGATTGAGATTCTGACCCAGGAATCCGACCCGGCCGCCAGTACGGAATCCTGAGAGGACCTCCATTGTTTCCCATACTGCTGGACTTCGGACACTTTCCGCTCCACACCTATGGATTCCTGCTGGCATTGGCCTTTCTGACCGCGCTTTGGTTCACGGCCCGGGCCGCGGAACGGGAAGGCATCGACAAGGCGGCTGTCTACGATCTGGGGGTCTATATCGCCGTCTCGGCGCTGCTTGGAGCCAAGCTTCTCTTCCTGGCTACCGAATTCCGATACTATGCCGACCATCCCGGCGAAATTCTCTCTTTGGGCACCCTTCGTTCCGGAGGGGTCTACTACGGGGGGTTCATCCTGGCGGCCATCGCCGGAATCTGGATGAGCCGGCGAAAGGGTCTGCCGGTTTGGAAGGTGGCCGACCTCTGCGCTCCCGGCATCGCCCTGGGCCAGGCCATTGGACGACTCGGATGCTTCTCGGCGGGGTGCTGCTACGGCAAGTCCACCGCCCAGCCCTGGGGAATCGTCTTCAGCGATCCCTACAGCCACCAGGTGGTTGGGGTTCCCCTGGACGTTCCGCTGCATCCTGCCCAACTGTACCAGGCTGCCGCCAACCTGGCGCTGTTCGGCCTGTTGTGGTTCAGCCTGAGCAGAAAGCGATTCGACGGCCAGGTGTTCATCCTCTACCTGGTGGGATATGCGGCGTCCCGCTTTCTGATCGAGTTCTTCCGGGGAGACGCCGGCCGTGGCTTCCTGTTCGGCGGGGTGCTGTCCACCTCCCAGTTCATCGGCCTGCTGCTGTTCCCCGCTGCTGCCGTTCTCTTTCTGCTGCTGAGGCAGCGAACTCGTGCAGCATCGGATGGTTGAGGTGAGACAAACCGCATGAGCCGCCCACCCGGTTCCACCCCGGAACTGAAGCTTCTCCCCCAGGCTGGCGACCACGGAAACCGCCTGGATCGATTCCTGCAGGATCATCTTCCCGACCGGAGCCGGGCCCGGATTCAAGCGCTGATTCAAGCCGGCCACGTCCGGATCGACGGGAGCGCCTGCAAGCCCAGTTACCGAATCAAGGGCGGAGAGGAGATCCGCGTTTGTCCGGCTTCCCCCGCTCCCGGCGCATTGCAGGCGGAACCCATCCCCCTGGAGATCGTCTACGAGGATGACGATCTGGCCGTGGTCGACAAGCGGGCCGGCATGGTCGTCCACCAGGGGGCCGGAGTACGGAGCGGCACCCTGGTCAACGCCCTGCTCCACCGGTTTCGCACTCTTTCCGAGGCCGGAGGCGGAGAGCGGCCCGGAATCGTCCACCGCCTCGACAAGCAGACCTCGGGGCTGATGGTCATTGCCAGGAACGACTTCAGCCATCACCGGCTGTCGCGGCAGTTCCAGACCCGGCAGGTGACCAAGAAATACGTCGCCCTGGTGCACGGCGCGGTTCACGGGGAATCCGGCGAGATCCGGAGCGCCATCGGGCGGGACCGGGTCCGACGCATCCGGATGACCACCCGGACTCGGCAGGCCCGGCCGGCCCACACCGCCTATCGAGTGCTGGAGCGGTTTCCCAGGCTCACCCTGCTGGAATTGCACCTCAAGACCGGCCGCACTCACCAGATCCGGGTCCATCTCAGTTCGGAAAAGCACCCCGTGGTCGGGGACACCCTTTATGGGGCCCCTGCCCGTGCTCTCGCCGGTGCTTCCGCGCGTCCGCTGCCCCGGTTGGGACGAAACTTCCTGCACGCCGCTCACTTGGCATTCCACCACCCCCGCCACCTCATCCCCCTGAAGTTTTCCTCCCCCCTGCCCGGGGAGTTGCAAGGCTTCCTGGAGCAACTGCGGGACGGGTAGAGGGATCTGCCCCCCACCGCATCAGCCTTCGCCTGCCGGCTCGGCAAGGGCGCCAGCCCGCAGTCGAGCCGGAGGGGGGCAACAGCGGCGTCCCAGGAGCGAATTTCAGCCGGCCCGGGCAGCAGCCGGTGGGCGCCGGCATTCGAGTGCTCAAGGCCTCCCGGCCGGTTGACGGCTGCAGACCTCCCCTTTATACTTTTCCCATGAACGGTTTGCGCAATGCGCTTCCGAGAGTCCCGTGGAGGGCGGTCCTGGCCGGCTTGATCCTGCCGGGCGGGCTGGCAGTCCTCGGTTCCCAGGTCCTGGCCCAAAGCGGGAGCGGCGGTGGCGCGGGAGCCTCCAAGAGCCCCGAGGAAAGGATTCAGGTCGACGTCCACCTGGTCAACGTCCTCTTCACTGCCCGGGACAAGAAAGGGAACCTGGTTCCAAACCTGACTCGAGACCGTGTCAGGGTTTTCGAAGACGGCCGGCCGCAGACCATCACCAACTTTTCCCGGGAGTCGAATCAGCCGCTGGCTGTCGTCCTGCTGATGGACAGCAGCTCCAGCGCCAGGGCCAGCCTCAAAGTGCAGCAGGAAGCCGCCATCGACTTCTTCCACAACACCATCAAGCGCAAACGGGACAAGGGCATGCTGATGACCTTCGACTCCACCATCGACGTGCTGCAGGACTTCGTGGACGATCCCGACAGGCTGTCCAAGGCCGTCAAGTCGGTGAGAATCGGCGGCGGAACCAAGATGTACGACGCCATTCAGGTCGCCTGTCAGGAGAAACTGGCGGGACCGAGCGGACCGAGACGCATCCTGGTCCTCATCGGCGACGGCGACGACAACATGAGCTATGAAACATTCGACTCGGCCATAGCCGTCGCTCAGCGATCCGAAGTATCCATCTACACCATCAGCACCAACAACAGCGGATTCTTCGGGATGGCGCAACCCAAGCAGGACAAGCTCCTGAAGCGCCTGGCCGAGGCCACCGGAGGCAGGGCCTACTTCCCGCCCAAGATCGACGACCTGGCCATGAGCTTCTATCGAATTTCAGAGGAGCTGCGCAGCCAGTACTCGGTGGCCTACCGCTCCACCAACTCCAGCCGCGATGGCGCCTTTCGTCGAATCAAGATCAACGTAAAGGGCAAGAAGGTCAAGCTGCAGTACCGGAAGGGATACTACGCGCCCACCAGTTAGGCGCTTGCTCCATGCTGAAGCCGCAAACCCATTCCCAAGGGCTTCTAATTCTCGGTTGCCTGGTAGCCCTCTGCCTGTCAGCGGGTTCGCAACTGCCGGCCCAGTCCCCCGCCGGCGGGGGCACGGAGCAGGACTCCTTCACTCTGAGAATCCCGGTCAACCTGGTGCTGGTGCCGGTTTCCGTCCGGGACAGCAACGATCAACCGCTGTACGGTCTGGAGAGGGAGGACTTTCGAGTCTTTGAGGAGGACGTGCTGCAGAGACTCACCTATTTCTCTTCGGACCCGCTTCCGCTGTCGGCGGTGCTGCTGATCGACCGCACGCTCAATTCCCAGGCCCAGTCGAGGCTGGAAGCCACGCTGCTGGCCCTGATCGAGTCCTTCAGCGCCTTTGACGAATTGGCCGTTATCAAGTTCGACCACACCCCGAACCAACTCCTGGACTTCACCCTGGACAAGAGGAAGGTCCTGGAGGCCTTGAGAAACAGAATCAACTGGGAGCCCCATTCACCGGCAATGACCAGTGGCCCCTTCTCCCGGAAAACGACTGTGGGAGGCATCGAGCTGGCCACCGCCCGGGGTACGGTGCAACCGCCCAAGACCTGGAACACCCATATGCACGACGCCGTGTTCGCGGCGGTCCAGGCCTTGCGGCGCCGGCGATCGCGGGAACGCCGAAAGATGATCCTCATTATCTCGGAGGGCCGAAATGCCCCCGGCAACCGCAACTCCTACGAGGACACCCTGGAAGCCCTGCTGAGGGCTGAGATCGTGGTGTACGGGATTACTCCGGTGAGATCGGTTCTCACGGGAGGCGCTGTCGCCAAGTATGCCAATGCCACCGGGGGAGAGATGCTGTTTCCGTTCAAGGCCGACCGCCTGGCCAGGACCTATCCGATCATCACCCGGTCCGCCAGGAACCAGTACGTGTTGGGTTACATTCCCAACACCTTGCCCGATACGGTGTCCTTCCGCAGAATCCGGGTGTACGTGGAGAGCAATCGAATCAAGAACCTCACGGTCAAGAGCCGCAAGGGCTACTACGCCGTCCCTTCCTTTTAGATCTTCAAACCCCTCTGACCTCCGGGCCCCAGATGTACTTGTGCATCTGCAGTTGCAGGCGTACCTTCAGGTTGTCCTCCAG
>JAPOZE010000286.1 GCA_026706225.1 Acidobacteriota bacterium | reverse complement strand
GACCAGTCGATGGTTATCGACGCGACAACCCGCACGGTGCGCTACAACCTGCTCCAGGGCGGGGCGCTGGTGGTGGCGATACTGTTCCTGTTTCTGGGCAACCTTCGGGCGGCGCTGATCGTGGCGGCGGTGATTCCGCTGTCGATGCTGGCCGCTTTCCTGGGAATGCGGTGGTTCGGCATCACTGCCAATCTGATGAGCCTGGGAGCGGTCGACTTTGGCGTGATCGTCAATGGCTCGGTCATCATGGTCGAGAACTACGTGCAGCGCCTGCGCGCGCGTCCGGACCCACGGCTGCCGCTGACCGGAGACGCAAATCTGGCCCTTGTGCGCTCCGCGGCGCACCAGGTCTCCAGGCCGATCCTGATGGGCGTCGGCATCATCATCGCCGTGTACGTTCCGATCCTGAGCCTGCAGGGCCTCGAAGGCCGCATGTATCGTCCCATGGCCGTTACCGTGTGCGCGGCCCTGCTGGGCTCGCTGGTGCTGGCCCTGGCGGCGGTGCCGGCGGCTTCCCGTCTGTTGCTGGGGCGCACTGCCGGCAAGCCCAGGGAGCCCTGGATGGACCGCGCGCGGGAAGTCTACAGGCGCATTGTGAACCGTGCGCTGGATCACCGGGTGATTGTGGTTGGCGCGGGTACGCTGCTCGTCGCCGGCGCCCTGGGCTCGCTGCGCTTCATC
This sequence comes from Acidobacteriota bacterium, assembly GCA_026706225.1. The sequence continues at coordinate 4,814 of JAPOZE010000286.1, read as the reverse complement.
GGCACCGAATTCATGCCGCGCCTCGACGAGGGCTCGGTGGTGGTTCAGGTGCTTCGGATTCCCAGTGTCTCACTGTCCGAATCGGTGGACATCGGGCTCGAAGTCGAGAAGACTTTGCTGGAGTTCCCCGAGGTGACGGGGGTGGTCAGCAAGCTGGGGCGGCCCGACCTCGCCACCGAGGCCATGGGGATCTACGAAAGCGATGTGTACGTGCGCCTGAAGCCGCGCGCGCAATGGATCACGGCCGGCACCAAGGAGGGATTGACACAAGCCATGGCGGCGGAACTGTCCAGGATTCCCGGAGTCGTCTACAACTTTACCCAGCCGATGGCCATGCGCCTGGACGAGACGATTTCGGGCGTGCGGGCGGACGTGGCGGTCAAGATCTTCGGCCCCGACGAGCAGCGGCTCAACCGTTCGGCCGACCAGGTGCTGCGGGTGCTGGGGCAGGTGGGCGGGGCCGCCGACGTGCAGAAGCAGGTCTTTTCCGGGGCGGCCGAGTGGCAGGTTGTCGTGGACCGCGAGCAACTGGCGCGTTACGGCCTCAATGTGTCCGACGTGAGTGACGTGGTGCAGGCTTCGGTGGGCGGCAAGCCGGTGACGGAACTCATCGACGGCCGGCGCCGGTTTCAGGTCGCCGTTCGATTGCCTGAGTCCTATAGCAGGGACCGCGCTGCGCTCGGCGGCATTCTGCTGGCGGCGCCGGCCGGCGAGCAGGTTTCCCTGGGCCGTGTGGCCGAGATTCGCCGTTCCAGCGGGCCGGAGGTCGTCCATCGGGAAGACAGCCAGCGCCGAATGGTGGTGCAGTGCAATGTCCGCGGGCGAGACGTGGGCAGTTTCGTCGCCGAGGCCCGGGGCCGCATTCAAGCAGCCGTGGATCTGCCGGCAGGCTACTACATGACCTGGGGCGGTCAGTTCGAGAACCAGCAGCGGGCCATGCAGCGGCTCTCGCTGGTCCTGCCGGCGGTGATGTTGGTGATCTTCATACTCCTGTTCCTCACCTTTCGGTCGGCCAGGCAATCCTTTCTGGTGCTGCTGATCGTTCCGTTCGCCTCCGTTGGCGGGATCGCGGCGCTGTGGCTGCGTGGAATGAACCTGAATGTCTCGGCCTCGATCGGGTTTATCGCGGTATTCGGCGTGGCCGTGCTGGACGGCCTGGTGATGGTCTCGACCAAAAACTCCCTGCTGGAAAAGGGCCGTTCGATTCGGGAGGCGGTGGTCGAGGGCGCCGTGACCCGTCTGCGCCCGGTTCTGATGACTTCGGTGCTGGCCAGTGTCGGGTTCCTGCCGATGGCGACGGCAACTTCGATCGGGGCCGAGGTTCAGCGCCCGCTGGCCACCGTGGTCATTGGCGGACTGATCAGCTCGACGATCCTGACGCTGCTGTTGCTGCCGGTGCTGTACAGTTGGTTCCTGCCCAGGAGAAAAGTCTCCGGCCGGGGATAGGTTGGAGGGGGGTGAGTTGTGCCAACCGCACTTTGGAGTCGTCCGGGCCGTGGGCCTGCTGAAAAAATTATTGCCCGTGGAAGGGGCAAGGCGAGGAGATCCGCAATGCGCTTGATTCGGCCAATGATCGCAGTGGTGGGGCTGACCGGCTTGGCAGCCGCTTTGGCGGGCTGCCGTATTCCGGGCCCGGATGGTTCCCCCGATTCGGGGCAAGGGCCCGTCCAGGCCGGGAATCTGCTGCCCAATGCCAGCTTCGAGCTGCCCTTGGGCGAAGAGCCCCGCCAGCCCGGCAACTGGGGAGACATCCTCAACCCCCTCACCATCAACCTGGCTGCCAGCCACCAGCAGCCGGGGAACTGGCCACCCCGAAGAGTTGTGGCCGAGGCGGTGGAGGGCGGCCACGCGGCCCAGGTCACGCTGGACCCGGTCGGAGACGGGTTCCTGGGACACCTGACTTCGCCGGTAGTGCCGGTCCGGGGCGGCCAGGTCTACACCCTCTCGGCTTATGTGAGAAGCGAGGTGCCAGCCGCCCGGGTGAGGCTGTGTTTCTGGACCCGACCCCTGGATTGGAGACAGTCGGACCCGGCGGCTTCCGGCGGCCAATATCTGTCCATGTCGGGTCCCGACGCCCAGAGTGAATCCATGGACGTGTCCGGGGACTGGAAGCGATACCGGTTTACCTTCGTGGTGGAGCACCTGGTCTCAAACGGGGTGGCCGACCTGGTGGTTGGCGGTGAGGGTCCGGGCAGGGCTTGGGTGGATGCCGTTCAGCTCGAGGAGGGACCGCGGGCTTCCGAGTTCCGCACGCGCTATCCGGTGGAAGCGGTGCTGGCCGGGCGCCGCCAGCCGCCCATGCTCCACCTGGTGGACGAGCCGCTGGAGCTGGTTCTGGCCAGCTACAACAGCAGCGGGTCCCCCCGGAGCGAGGAAATGAGGCTGAAAATCGAAACCCTGGACGGGAAGGGTGTCCTGGAAAAGCGCCTGCAGGAGACGGTGCCGGCCGGGTATGGGGAGCAGAAGCTGAGCTACCCCTTCGAGCGGGTGGGAGAGTTTCGCGCTCGAGTCCGCTCCCGCTCGGGAGCGCCGATCGGGCTGGAGGACTACATCTTCGTAGTCCATCCGGTCATGCACCGTGAACTTCAGGCCGTGACCTATTCCCGGCGGGGGCGAGTCCACCGGCTTCCGGCGGAGCGGGTCTGGATCCCCTGGACGGACCATGAGGACTTTTTTGCCGACCCTCAAGCCAACCTGACAGTCACCCGGCAGGGGGCCATCTATGCCGGGCTCAAGCGCGGGGCGGTGGCCGTCACCCGGGACGGGGGGCGCAGTTGGAAAATCATCCACGTAAGCAAGACGTTGCTGTCGGTGCTTCCCGACGGCGCCTTTCTCAATGCCACCCGCGAGTCTGGCGGACTCAGGGTGTACCGCTCCCAAGACGAGGGAGAGAGCTGGACCGCGTTGGGATTCATCCCGGTGACCGGGCCTCAGGGCGGGCCGGTCACCCAACTGAAGGATGGGACCCTGGTGTGGCCGATCGGCCATCCCCGCCCGGGAGTCCCCCACACGGTCTACGCCTATCGCTCCCAGGACGGCGGCCGGACCTGGTCGCAGGGCACCCCCATTGTTCCGGGGGGAGAACCCGCTCTCATTCAGCTTGAGTCTGGGCGCCTGCTGGCGGTGGCCCGCCACAATCCCTCCCGGGCCCCGGGTGAGTGGGAGAAGTTTTACCGAAACGAGGCCCCCTGGCGGCTCTGGCAGTGGGCCACCAGCTACTACGATCACCATCGCAACCGCCTGAGCTCCTACGAAAAGAACCTGCTGATGGCCGACTCCGACGACGGCGGCATCACCTGGAAGAACCCCCGGGCGGTGACCCACCTGCTGGACGAGATGCACGGTTCGGCCGTCCAGCTCCCTGACGGCCGGATCGTCCTGATGTACGTTCACCGTCTGCCGGCGCTGCATGGAGGCGAGCGGGCCAAGGTCAGCCGGGACGGCGGCTACACCTGGGAAGAGGAACTGTACTACCTGAACACGGTGGCGGCTCCCAACTGGAAGGAAGTGTTGACTGCCCTGAGGAACGCCGACGGTGGGGTGTTCACCTTCGAGGAAAGCCGGCGGCGCAGCTTCCCGGCGGCGGGACAGACGCTGAAGGGCATGTGGTACGTCAACGACCATGTGAGCAAGCCCGGGTACTCCGCTAGTTGTGTTCTTCCCCCCGAGCTGGCCGACGGAAAGCCGGGCATGATCCTGACCATCGTGGGCGAGCGGAAAGGGAAAGACCTCCCGGCCCGGATGCAGGCCATCCGCTGGAGACCGCTGCCGAGGTAGGTTGACTCGGGCATTCACCGCTACGTGAGAAAGGCGAGAACACGACCATGGGAGTCTTGTCCGGATACAGGATCGTTGAATTCGCCGGCATCGGACCGGCGCCCATGGCTGCCATGCTGCTGTCGGACATGGGAGCCGAGGTTCTGCGCATCGACCGGGTGGAGGAGTCTCACCTGGGGATACTCATGGGGCACCGTTATAACCTGCTGTGCCGGGGCAGGCGATCGGTGGCCATCGATCTGAAACACCGGGAGGGCAGGGAGGCAGCGCTCAAGCTCATCGCCGGCAGCCACGGCTTGATCGAGGGTTTCCGGCCGGGGGTGATGGAGCGCCTGGGGCTGGGACCCGACGACTGTGTGGCCCGCAATCCCCGGCTGGTCTACGGGAGGGTGACCGGGTGGGGACAGGACGGCCCGCTGGCCAATGCCGCCGGCCACGACATCAACTACATCGCCTTGACCGGGGCGCTGCACGGCATCGGAGAGCGGGACGGACCACCCGTGCCGCCACTCAACCTGGTGGGAGATTTCGGCGGCGGCGGGGTCTACCTGGCCCTGGGCCTGGTGGCCGGGATGCTGGAGGCCAGGACATCGGGCAAGGGACAGGTGATCGACGCGGCCATGGTGGATGGCGCGGCATCCCAGATGACCTACGTCTACGGCCTGCGAGCAGCCGGGCAATGGACCGACGGCCGGGCGGAGAATACCCTGGACGGGGGCGCTCCCAACTACCGGGCTTACGAGACCAAGGACGGAAAATACATCGCCGTCGGCCCGGTGGAGCCCAAGTTCTGGGCTCGGCTGCTGCAACTGATCGGAGCCGAGAAGGAGGGTCTGCACCAGTTGGGGGATCGAACGGAGTGGCCGCGAATGTGCGAGCGCCTGGCCGAAATCTTTCGCAGCCGGACCAGGGAAGAATGGCGGCAGCTTCTGGAGGGAAGCGACGTCTGCTTTGCCCCGGTTCTCGACATGGGCGATGCCCCGGATCATCCCCACAACCGGGAGAGGCAGACCTTCGTGGAGGTGGAGGGTGTGCCG
>JAPOZE010000645.1 GCA_026706225.1 Acidobacteriota bacterium | reverse complement strand
GGGCGAGGAGTCGGAATCCTTCGGCGCCCGGGGCATGGTCACCACCCCTCCGCTCCAGGTGGTGGCGCCCCTGGACAAGATCGGAGCCACGGTTCGGCGCGGGGATTCGGTGCGGGTGGACGTGGTGGTAAGGACGCTGAACGTCGGCCATTTCTTCCCCGGCGGAACCGTGGACGCCTTCGATGTCTGGGTGGAGCTTCAGGCCGTTGACGACCGGGGGCAGGTGATCTTCTGGAGCGGCCGAGTGGAGGACAACGGAGAGGGGCCCGTGGAGAAGAGCGCCCACATGTACCGTGCCTACCTGCTGGATGAGCACGGCAACCTCATCAACAAGCGGAATGCCTGGGCGGCCCGATCCACTTTGTATGTCCGTCTGATCCCTCCCGGAGCCGCCGACACCGTGCGGTTCCGCCTCAAGGTGCCTGAGAGCAGCGGTGACAGGATCACTCTCACAGCCAAGGTGAACTATCGCAAGTTCAGTTGGTGGAACACCCAGTGGGCCTATGCCGGCATCCGCGACCCGACCCACCTGGACTTCGGTCTGGACAAGGGCTACGACGACGGGCGCTGGATCTTTGAGGGGGACTTGTCGCAGGTCTCGGGCAAGCTCAAGGAGATCCCCAGGCTGCCCATCGTGGTCATGGCCGAGGACCGTACCGAGCTGAAGGTTCTGGACCGGCGCGCCGACCCGCCGGAGCTGGAGTCCGCCATGGACCGGGCCGACCTGATCCGCTGGAATGACTACGGCATCGGCCTCCTGCTGCAGGGAGATCTCAAGGCCGCCGAGCAGGCCTTTCTGACCGTGACCGAACTGGACCCGGGATTCGCCGACGGCTGGGTGAACGTGGCTCGGGCCCGGGTGCGGGAAGGCAACACCGATGGGGCTCAGGAGGTGCTGCAAAAAGCGCTCGAGGTCGACCCGGACCTGGCCAAGAGCCACTATTTCTACGGCCTGACCTTGAAGACCCAGGGAAAATACGACGAGGCCCTGGTCCATTTTCGACGGGCCCTGGCCCAATACCCGCGCGATCGAGTGGTCAGAAACCAGGCCGGCCGCATTCTCTTCCTGAAGCGGCAGTACGCCGAGGCGGTCAAGGAATTCCTCCAGGTCCTGGAGGTGGACCCGGAAGACCTGCAGGCCCACTACAATCTGATGCTCTGCTATCGAGGGCTGGGACAGAAGGAGCTGGCCGACCGGGAGCGCCGGCTCTATTTGAGATTCAAGGCTGACGAATCCTCCCAGTTCATCACCGGGCCGGTGCGGCGGCTTCACCCCGAGGCCAACAACGAACGCCAGCCCATCCACGAGCACGGGTCCGCCCCGCTGGAGCCGGGGCTGACCGCCGACAAGAGCTACTCCGCCGGCCAGATTGCGGCCCCTGCGGCCAACTCCGATTCATGATCCCATCCAAGCCATGCAATCGCGCGGACGGCGGCGGGCCAAGAGGCCCCGCCCTGCTCATCCTGTCCCTGCTGGTGCTGACCCTGCTCTGCGGCGATGGAAGGCTGCGGGCCGGCGGTGACTCCGAACCCTTCCCGGTGCAGTTCGAAAACGTCACCCGCCAGGCCGGACTGAGCTTTCAACACAACAACGGCGCCTTCGGGAAGAAGTACCTCCCCGAGACCATGGGCTCGGGAGCCGCCTTTCTGGACTACAACAACGACGACTGGCAGGACATACTGCTGATCAACGGCAAGAACTGGCCGGGGCGGAAAGGCAGTGGTTCCACCATGGCCCTCTACCACAACAACCAGGACGGCACCTTTAGCGACGTGACCCGCAAGGCCGGGCTGAACCTCGAGATCTACGGGATGGGATGCGCTGCCGGCGACTACGACAACGACGGCTGGGTGGACCTGTACGTGAGCGCCCTGGGGCCGGATCGACTCTTTCGCAATCAGAGGGACGGCACCTTCCGGGATGTCACCCGCAAGGCCGGGCTGGGAAACCCTGAATTCGCCACCAGCGTGGCCTGGTTGGACTATGACCGGGACGGCAACCTCGATCTGCTCGTCACCAACTACGTGGAGTGGTCCATCGAGACCGACATCCGCTGCAGCCTGGACGGCGTCAACAAGTCCTACTGCACCCCCGAGTCCTATCCCGGTGTCTCTTCCCGTCTTTACCGGAATCGGGGCGACGGCACCTTTGCCGACGTCACCCGCGAGGCCGGACTGCTGGACTCCACCAGCAAGGCCCTGGGAGTGGCCGTCTTCGACGCCCAGGACGACGGCTGGCCGGACCTGCTGCTGGCCAACGACACCCAACCCAACAAGCTCTACATCAACCGGAAAGACGGCACCTTCAGGGATGAGGGGATCTCGGCCGGGGTGGCCTTCAGCGAGGACGGAACCGTTCGGGGAGCCATGGGGGTGGACGCGGCCGACTACGACGGATCGGGACTGGCCAGCCTGGTAATCGGCAATTTTTCCAACGAGATGCTGAATCTCTACCACAACGAAGGCCAGGGGCTGTTCGTGGACGACGCTCCCACCTCCGAGGTGGGGCAGTCAAGCCTGCTGACGCTGGCCTTTGCCTGTTTCTTCTTCGACTTCGACCTGGACGGCAAGCTGGACATATTCGTCGCCAACGGCCATGTGGAGAACGACATCAACAAGGTTCAGCGGCGGGTAAAATACGCCCAGCCGCCCCACCTGTTCCACAATCAAGGCAAGGGATTCGTCGAGGTTGCTCATCGGGTGGGGACCGACTTTCGGCAACGGCGAGTAGGCCGAGGCGGCGCCTACGGGGACTATGACAACGACGGCGACCTAGACCTTTTGATGAGCACCAACGGCGGCCCGGCCGTGCTCTGGGAGAATCAAAGCAAGCATGGCAACCGATTCCTGCGGGTCAAGACGGTGGGAACCTCCAGCAACCGGGACGGCATCGGGGCCAAGGTTACCGTCCAGCTTGCCGACGGCCGATTGTGGCGTCGGGTCAAGAGCGGCAGCAGCTATTGCTCCCAGAGCGAGCTGCCGGTGACCTTCGGCCTGGGCCGCTCGGACAGGATTCTCTCACTCGAGGTTCTCTGGCCCAGCGGCTCGGTCGACAAGCTGTCCAACCTGGCCCCCAATCAGCGAATCGTGATCCGGGAAGGCAAGGGACTGGTCAAGAAATAAGTCCTGCCCCGCCCTGCTGTGCGGATCACTCGAGAAAAAACAGCCGATGGTTATCGTTTTGGAGGAAGAACCACGAATGAACACGAATAAGCACGAATACAGGTGGACCTCCTTCAACAACAAGCGGCACCAAAAATCCTTCTGCAATTTTGTCGCTTTGGTATCACGTCGTGTCCTTCGTAGAAAACCTCTACGATTTCGGTTGTCGGCCCCCGGTGAACAACTCATCAATCCGTTTATTGGTGTTATTCGTGTCCATTCGTGGTTCGTCGTTCACCTTCGTTAATATTCTTTATTGGCCTTTTGTGGTTAATCCCTCAATCGTTTCAGGAGCTTCCGGCATGATTCAACCCCAAAGCTGCTCTGCAAAGCGGCGCCTCTACCTGTTTCTGGTGGTCGTCCTGGCCTTGGGACCCATTGGCTGCCAATCTATGGGGCCGACCGATTCGCTCCGGGCTGCGATCGCGGAATCGACTGCCGAAAACCGTTCGCCTGACGCCCGCCTGATCTACCACAACAACATCGGCATCGCCCTGCTGGAGCAGTTCAACCACGAAAAGGCCCTGGAGGAATTCGCCCGATGCCTGGCCATCCGCCAGGACTTTCTGCCGGCCATCGTCAATAGCGGGCTGGCTCACTTCTACCTCCAGCAACTGGACCAGTCGGAAAAACTCCTGAAGCAGGCCTTGAGTCTGAACGACCGGCAACCCACCGCCCTGTTTGCCATGGGCCTCATCCACAAGAACCAGGACCGGTTGGAGCTTGCCCTGGAGTCCTTCCGCAAAATCCTGCTCCAGGACCCTCAGGACCCGCCCACGCTCTACCAGGTCGGTCAGATACTTCTGAAGCGGGAGGAGTACGACCAGGCGGAAAGAGTGCTGAGGCGGGTGGTTCAGCTCTCCCCCTACGACACCGCCGCCCATTACAGCCTGGCCATGAGCCTGCTGCGCGGCGGCAATCGGGACGAAGGACAGAAGGTGATGCAAAAGTTCCTGGGGCTGCGCGAAAGCGGCGGCATGAGCTCCACCGGCACTCAGTATGGAGAGCAGGGCAAGTACATGCTGGCCACCGGCGAGTACCCCGACATCAAGGACCTGCTACCTCCCCCGCCCTCTGCCGACGCTGAAACGCCCGTCCGATTCTCCGAGGTCGGCTGGGAAGCCGGCCTGACCCTTCAGCCAACTGCTGAAAGGCAAACCGGGGGCTCCGATTCACCCACCGCTGTTGCAGGCAGTTCGGCCGATCCGGTCCGCCGGAGGGCCGCCCGCATGGGTTCGGGAGCCGCCTTCGGGGACTACGACGGGGACGGAGACCTGGACCTCTACCTGGCCCGCTGCGGCCCGGATGCAGCCCAATCGGGCGGGCTGCTCTATAGCAACGACGGCCTGGGGCGTTTCAAGGAGGTGAGCCGGCAGGCCGGAATCGACCATCGGGACTGCGGCATGGGCGCCTATTGGGGGGACCTGGACAACGACGGCCACACCGACCTGTTCCTGACCAATTACGGAGCCAACCGGCTCTATCGTAATCTCGGGGACGGGACTTTCGAGGACGTGACGGCGGCAGCCGGCGTGGCCGGGGGCGACCACTGGCACCTGGCAGCCGCTCTGGCCGACTACGACCATGACGGAGACCTGGATATCTACGTGGGTCGATTCCAGGATGCAGGCTCGTCCCCCGGTGGAGAATCCCGGGACTCTCCGGACAACGCCACGGCAACGGGAACCCACCTCTTTCGCAACAACGGCAAGGGAGTGTTTGCCGACCTGGCCGAGTCGGCCCAAGTGCTTGCTCCCGGGGACCGGCTGATTTCGGTGGTCTTCACCGACTTCGACAACCGGCGGGACGTGGACTTCTGGACCGTAGCGGTGGGCGGGCCCAACCGGCTCTACAGCAACCAGAGGGTGGGCACCTTCCTGGACCTGGGCAATCCCTTGGACCATCTGGCCTCGCTGCCGGCCCACAGCGTCTCCACGGCCGACCTGGACAAGGACGGGCGCATGGACTTCCTGTTGGGTCCCCTGAGCGGTCCCCTCACCTGGGTCCGCAACCTGGGCAAGCAGGAGTTTCGAGCCGATGAGCTGGTCTTCCCCGGCATCTCCACCGAGAACCGGAGCTGGACCAGCCACGCCTTCGACTATGACAACGACGGAGACCTGGACGTGCTGGAGGTCCGGGGCCCGGCTCCCGGGGTCTCTCCCAAAGGGTCCGGCCTGGAGCTGTATCGGAATGTGGGCGAGGGCAGTTTCGAGGCCGTCACAGCGGAGTCGGGTCTGGACCGATTCCGGGACCGGGCCTTTCGCAGTGCAACCCTGGGCGACTACGACAACGACGGAGACACCGATTTCCTGTTGACGGTCAGCGGGGGCCGCCCCCTGCTGTTGCGCAACCACGGGGGCAACCGGAAT
>JAPOZE010000138.1 GCA_026706225.1 Acidobacteriota bacterium | reverse complement strand
CCCGGGCCACCTGGCGGAGATTGTGGGCCTTGGGAAAGGTCAGCATACCCGAGAACGAGATATGAAATCCCATTTCCAGGCAGCCCAGGGCCATGGCCAGGCTGCCGCTGAAACAGTGCATCACACCCGCCGAATCGCCATTGCCGAAGTGCGCGCCCAGAATCTCCAGGGTCCGGTCTTCGGCCTCCCTGGTGTGAATCACTACCGGAAGACCCGCCTCTCGGGCCAGAGCCAGTTGGCGGTCGAATACCGCCTCCTGCTCTTCGGGCGGAGAATGGCTGTAATGGAAGTCCAGTCCGATTTCCCCCCAGGCAACCAGTCTGCCCGACTGCGCCAACCGGACGAGATTGTCCAGGCTCGACTCCGAGGCCAGGCTCGCCTCGTGGGGATGAATGCCCGCAGCCACATCCAGGTCACGCTCACGTTCTCCCAGCAAAACCGCCTTCTCGGTTTTTGCCGGGTCCACCCCGTCTCCGATCACCAGCACGCGTTCCACCCGTGCAGATCGGGATCGATTCAGGACTGAGGGCAGGTCCGATTGAAACTCGGCTTCCGCCAGATGGGCGTGGGAATCGATGAACATCAGCTTGGTGGCGATTGCCGGTCCGGCGACCTCCCCGCTCTCTCCCTGAACCGGTGTCGCGCCCATTCAAAGAGAATGGGCGTAATCGAAAGGAATACGATCAGCAGGACCACCTTCTCCAGGTTGTCGCGAATCCAGGCCACCTGACCCAGGTAATACCCGGCCAGGACCATCGACACCACCCAAAAGATACCACCGAACACGTTGAAGGCGGCAAAGCGGGGATAGGACATCTGGCCAATACCCGCCACCACCGGCGCAAAGGTTCGGGCGAAGGGCACGAAGCGGGCCAGCACGATGGCCTTTCCTCCGTGCCTTTCGTAAAACTCCCGGGCATAGTGGAGGTGCTTCTTGCGGAACCAGAAGCTGTCTTCCCTCTTGTAGAGCGCCACTCCGGCTCTGAAGCCGATGCCATAGCCCACGGCGTCGCCGACGATGGCCATCACACTCAGCAGCACCATCAGAATGGTGACGTCGAAGAACCCCTTTGCTGCCACCAGGCCCGCCAGGAAAAGCAGGGAGTCCCCCGGCAGGAAAAAACCGATAAACAAGCCGGTTTCGGCAAAGACGATCGCCGCCAGCACCAGGTAGCCACCCGACCGGATCAGGTCGGTCAGCTTTTCCGGGTTGTAGAGACTTTCGAAAAACTCGAGTATCGCTTCCAAGGAACCTCTGGGGCTTGAGCCCCGCCCTATTTCAGGCGAGCGCCGTTGGGGACCTCCTCCAGAAAGGTGGCCAGCACCGGCCTGTCCTCATCTCCAACTGACGCCGCCAGCAGCATTCCGTTGGACTCCAGTCCCCGCAGCTTGCGCGGCTGCAGGTTGGCCACCACGATGATCTTCTTTCCAACCAGGCTCTCGGCGGGATAGGCCTGGGCGATTCCGGCCACAATCTGACGGGTTTCCCGTCCCATGTCCACGCTCAGCCGCAAGAGGCGGTCGGCGCCCTTGACCTTTTCGGCCTCAACCACCTGGCCCACCCGCAGATCGACCTTGACGAAGTCTTCAATGCCAATGGTCTTGCCGCCGGCGGGTGACGGCGCAGAAGTCTTCGCGGAAGCCGACTTCCGTGCGGCCTCTTTTCGAACCGCCGAGGGCTTTTTCTTGTCCTGACCGTCAGCGGACTTCTTCTGCCCACCGCTGCCGGAGCCGAAAAGCGAGTCCAGCAGGGACTTTCTGTCCAGACGCGGGAAAACGGCCGTGATTTCACCCAGCTTGTTTCCCGACAATTCCCGGCTCCATTGCAGCCGGTCCAGCCGTTGAAGGTTCAATGCTTCCCGCTGCCCCAACTGTTTCCAGACTTTGACGCAACTGGCGGGCAACACCGGAGCCAGCAGGACGGTGACGATCCGCACCACCTCGGCGCAGGTGTGGAGAATGGTCGCCAGGCGGGGCCGCTGGGCCTCGTCGCCCGCCAGGGTCCAGGGAGCACAGACGTTGATGTACTTGTTGGTGCGGGAGAGCAATTCCCAAACCGCCTCCAGGGCTCTGCTGAAGGCCAACCGGTCCATATGGCCCTGATAGGCCTCAACGGTCGCCAGGGCATGTTTCTTCAGTTCGTCCTCCAGCGACGAAGGTTCCGCGGAGGGGGGCGGGACGGTGTCGGCAAAGTTCCTGGAAATCAGCGCCAGGGTGCGGGAGACCAGGTTGCCCAGATCGTTGGCCAGGTCGCTGTTGGTCCTCTGAATCATGGCCTGGTAGGAGAAGTTGCCGTCGGCTCCAAAGGGGATCTCCCGCAACAGAAAATACCGGACCGCATCCGAACCGAAGTGGTTGAGCAGCAGATGGGGGTTGATGACGTTGCCGCGAGACTTGGACATCTTGGCTTCGTCCTTGAGCCACCAGCCGTGGGCGTGGACCCGTTCGGGAAGCGGGAGGCCGGCCGCCAGCAGGAAGGCCGGCCAATAGACGGTGTGAAAGCGAATGATGTCCTTTCCCACCAATTGAACCTGGGCCGGCCAGTACTTGCGGAACTGGTCCTGCTCCTGGCTGTTCCCGAATCCGATTCCCGAGAGGTAGCCCACCAGGGCGTCGAACCAGACGTAGATGACGTGGTTGTCGTCCACGGGAACGGGAATGCCCCATTTGACCGAGGTCCGGCTGACGGACAGGTCCTTGAGGCCATCGCTGACGAAGCGCATCACTTCGTTGCGACGAGAGGATGGGTTGATGAACTCGGGGTGTTTTTCGTAGAGATCCAGAAGCTGCTTCTGAAAGGCGGACAGCTTGAAAAAATAGCTATCCTCGGTGACCCGCTCGGTGGGTCGCTGGCAGACGTCGCAGTCCGGGGCCGATTCGGCCTCGGGCGCAAACAGGTTGCAGGGAATGCAGTACCAGCCGGAATACTCGCCCTTGTAGATGAAACCGTTGTCGAAGGCGCGCTGGAACACCTCGGCGGCGGCCGCGTAGTGGCTCTTGCCGGTGGTGCGAATGAAACGGTCGTACTCCACCCCGAACCGCGACCACAACTTGCGATAGGCTCCCGCGTTGCGATCGGCCAGCACCGCCGGCGACACCCCCTGGGCAGCGGCGGCCCGCTCGATGTTCTGGCCGTGCTCGTCGGTGCCGGTGAGAAAGCACACGTCGTGGCCTTGCATCCTCTTGTAGCGACTCAAGCAATCGGCCACCAGGGTGGTATAGGTGTGTCCCAGGTGCGGCCGGGCATTGATGTAGTAGAGAGGGGTGGTGATGTAGAAGGTATCCATTGAAGATGCGGGTCGCAGGCTGCTGACGACCTTTCTATCCCAAGTGTTTTCCCTGCTGCTTCAGGAATTCCTGAACCACCTGCCGCTGCACCTGCTTGAAGGGCACCTGGTGGCGATGGGCCAGGACCTTGCATTCCTCATACTCGGGAGAAAAACTGACGATTCTGCCTTCCATCCGGGCCACTTTGACGGACACCTTGCCCAGCGGACCTTCCACCGGCTCAACCGTTCTCTCCAACACCTGCCGGTGGCATTGGTGATAGCGAAGGCCCAGGGTGGTGGTTTCCTCGAACAGCACCTTGCAGACCCCATCCAGCAGCTCCAATGGAAGGATGACGGTCAGAAGGATTCCCGGACGGTTCTTTTTCATCTGGACCGGACAGGTGAACACGTCATGCACTCCCAGTTCAAACAGCTTCCCCTGAACATATCCGATAATCTGGGGGCTCATGTCGTCGATGTTGGCTTCCAGAACCCACACCTTGGAATCCGGGGAAGCCGAATCTTCATCGACCCCACGGCCGCTCAACACTCGGAGCACGTTGGCGCCTTCCTTGTGATCCCGACTGCCGGCGCCGTACCCGATTCTCTCCACCCGAAAGCCCGGCAACTCCCCGAAACTCCGGCAAATGGTGGTCAGGATGGCCGCTCCCGTCGGCGTAACCAGTTCGCCTCCAACCCGGTTGGAGTAGACGGGCACTCCCTTGAGCAGTTCGGCTGTCGCCGGCGCGGGAACGGGCATGGTCCCGTGGGCGCAGTCAACGGTCCCCCAACCCACGTTGAGGGCGGAGGCCAGACACCGGGGCGCGCCCAACCAGTGCAATCCGATAAAGGCTCCGACAATATCGACGATGGCGTCCACGGCTCCCACTTCGTGAAAGTGAACCTTTTCCACCGTGGTGCCGTGCACCTTGGCCTCGGCTTCGGCAAGCCGGAGAAAGGACCGGCAGGCATTGTCCTGGACCCAGGCATCCAGAGTGCTGCCGCGGATGATCTTCTCGATGGTCGAATAGTGCCGGTGATGGTGCTCTTCTCCGGTTTCCACGTCGTACTTGGTGGCCTGAATTCCTGCCTTGTTGACGCGGTACGATTTGAGGCGGAAGTTTCTGACGCTCAGCTTTTCCAGCTCGCAGGCGAGATGCTCCGGCGGGAGTCCCAGATCCACCAGCGCTCCCAGGATCATGTCTCCACTGATTCCCGAGAAGCAGTCGAAATAAAGCGTGTCACTCCTTTGACTTCCCACCTGTCTCGCCTCCAAGGAACGGTCCCGCGCCGTTGCGCTCGGAAATAGGGCAACCCCGCTTCCGAGACAGAACACTAGGCCCGGATTCAGCCGTTTGTCAAGGTGAACCCTGCCCTCCAAGGGTCACCGATGAATCATCCTGCCAGGATGGCTCGGGGCGGGCCGGTTCGACATTGAGTCCTTCCGGGCCGAGTCCTGATCCTACTGCATGAATTGGACAAAGACTTCGTTGGAGAACAGTCGCCCTCTGGAGGTCAGCTTCAAACGGTCTCCTTCGATTTCGATCAGCCCCCCTTGGGCCAGTTGGCTCAGTTCCCGGCCGAATCGGTCCCGCAGGTCAAACCCGAATTGTCGCCGGCAGCGCCACAGGTCCAGGCCGGCATTGAGCCGCAGACCCAGAAAGACCACCTCTTCGAGATGCTGCCTGGGAATGATCTCGGATCGAAAGGTAGTAGCAGGCTCTCCGGCCTCCAGCAACTCGACGTAACGGACGGGATCTCGCTCATTGCCCCAACGCTCCCCCGCCCAGTAGGAATGGGCGCCGCACCCGAAACCGACGAAGGGTTGATCGGTCCAGTACTTCAGGTTGTGGCGGGACTGCCGGCCCGGCTTGCAGAAGTTGGAGATTTCATACTGCTCCCAGCCGGCGCTTCCCAGCCATTCCACCGACTGCTGGTACCAATCGGCAACCAGCTCCTCGTCCGGCAGGGAGGCGCCGGCCATTCCCTCTCGCTTCCCCAGATGTGCATCTTCGTGGATCTCCAGCAGATACAGGGAGAGGTGCTCGGGCGAGAGAGCCGCCACCCGGCCCAGGTTCTCCAGCCAATCCTCCTCCGTCTGGCCCGGCAGGCCGGCAATCAGGTCGACGTTCAAGTTGTCGATACCCTTGCGGCGGCACAGCTCCACGGTTGAAATCGAATCGGCCACGCTGTGAGACCGTCCGACCTTCTTCAGCAGGTGGTCCTGGAAAGTCTGGACTCCCAGGCTGATTCGATTGACCCCTGCCTCCCGGTAGCAGTCCAGCTTG
>JAPOZE010000277.1 GCA_026706225.1 Acidobacteriota bacterium | reverse complement strand
GTGTTCACGATTACGCCACCATGGCCTACGGTTGGATCGGGTCGGTGCGAACCCCCGAATGGAACTTCAGCGCGGTGTGGAATCCGGAGGAATACTCCGGCAAATATCCTCCCCAGCTCTACAGCCGCGAGAAGGATCCCGACGAGCTGATCGACGTGGCCGGAAAATATCCGGACGTGGTGGCCGACCTCAAGCGGAAGCTGGATGACTACATCGAAGCCGGCCGGGGCCTTACCCGGGGCAGCTTCCACGCTCCGCGCGGGGTAGGGAAGCCGACCTACTAGAGGGAGAACCATGTACAACGTTGTCCAGGCTGCGGCCGTTTCGCTCCGGGGCAAACCCTGGGACAAGGCGCCTAACGCCGACAAGATGGAGAAGTTCATTCGTTTCGCAGCCCGCAAGCGTCCCGACCTGGTGGTGTTGCCCGAAGGGCTGCTGGAAGGGTCGCTGGGCGGAATTAACTGGATGTGGGTTGCGGGATTGGCCACCGCGGTGAACCTGGTCGTCGGCTACGCGGCAAGCTACTTGTTTCCGCCTCCGCCGGCCGAGGTCTTGGACAGAGTGCACCGATAAGCCGTGCAGGACGCGCGGCCCAGGGCGGCCACAGTGAAGATGACCGGGTACTCGCGTTCGTAGTACCACAGCTTGGAGAAGTAGAGCCCGATGGGGGACGGCTCGAAGTCCCGCCCTCCTCGGGTCTGCGAGACCAGCCAGTTCGCTCCCTTGCGAACGGCGGCCTCCACGGAGGTTCCCGTCGGGCCCCGGGCAGGCGAAGCTAGCTCCAGGGCATCCGCCAGGGCCTGAACCGCAAGCCCCGTTTCCTCGATGGTGGAATCCACTCCCTCGGCACCGCCCCAGCCACCGTCGGAGTTTTGTGCGGCCAACAGCCACTGGATGCCATGCCCCCTCATGTTTTCAACTTCAACGCCTCCGTCGCGGGCCAGGCGGTTGAGGGCCAGAACCACCCGAGCCGTGCCATAGGTCGGGTTTTCTTCGCCGGGGGCCGACTGGTTGCCGAACCAGAGCGGCACCCAGGCCCCGTCCTCCCGTTGGGAACCGGCCAGATAGTCCACACCGCGCCTCCGAGCCGACTGCAGGCGGGATCGTAGCCGGAGCGGGACAGCCGGTTGCCAGTTTGACCAGGCCAGCAGGGCATGGGCCGTCAGGTCGGGACTGCTGCGGTCAAAGGGCAGCCGGCCCCAGCCACGGCAGAAAGTGGGAATGCCTCCGTCGGTGTTCTGGAGGTCGAGCAGCCATTCCACCCCGGCGCAAGCAGCTTGGCCGGACTCGGCATCGACGGGTCCCAGGTGGCTCAAGGCCAGCAGGGCTCCGGCGGTATCGTCGGCATCCGGAACCCCGCCCGGAAGATCCGTCCAGGCCCAACCGCCCGGGTCGGCATGGGTATAGGGATGCAGGCTGCGATATTGCTGGTCCAGCAGCCAGCGACGGAGCTTGCCCCTCTGGTCCGCACCCAGGTGGGATTCCAGGTCCCCGCCGGCGGCCAGGGCGGCCAGAGACTGGGTGGTCACCCAGGTGGCCAGGTTGGTGTCGATGGGCCAGGCCCCGTCGCTGCGGGCGGTTCCCGCCAGAAAGTCGAGGCCCCGCAAGACCACGGGATGCCCCACCTGGCCGCTGGCCGTCAGGCTCATGATCACGAAGCTGGTGAGCGGGACCGCTTCCAGGTACCCCCCGCTTGCCGGCTGAATTTTGTGCAGCAGCTCCAGGCTCCGC
This sequence comes from Acidobacteriota bacterium, assembly GCA_026706225.1. The sequence continues at coordinate 3,842 of JAPOZE010000277.1, read as the reverse complement.
TGTCGCGCCAGCGAGCGGATCACACGCAGCAAGGGATTTCGGGTGGGCCGGAAGCGGTGGCGGACCTGGCCGATGGCAATCAGGGCCGGCAGGGCATAGCTGACCACCGGCAGGCGCAGCCACTTGAACCACTGGGGGGGACAGACGGCCAGCTCGAAGGGAAGCTGGGGCACCCGTGTCCAGGCGCCGGCATCCGACCCAAAGGCGCCGGCCAGGGTGCAGGCGGTCAGGATAGGCGCCGAAAAGGTCCGGTCTTCTCCATAGCGTTCGGTAATGGCCGCGGCCAGCCTAACGGCGTCCAGCCCTCCGGCCTTGCCGGTCAGCCAAGCCTGGGTGGCGGCCAGCGCTTGCTCGGAATCACTCTCCGCGGCTGTCAGGGCCGCCCAGACCAGCACGGTGGTGCTCAGGTTGGCGGGACTGCCCACCGTATCGCCGAAGCCGCCGTCCGCATTCCGGTTTTCAACCAGCCATTCCGTTCCCCGGGCTGCCAGTCCCCGGCAGGTGGCCAGCAGAGCGGGGTCCAGCTTTCGTTTTCCCTCCCGCAGAACCACGGCCAATGCCAGCACCGCCGTGGCAGTGGAAAGGGCGCTGCTCGACAACTCGCCCTCCCAGTGGCCCGCCGGGACTCGTGAATCCAGCAGCCTTCCGGTAGCTCGGGCCAGGGTCTGGCTCAGTTGTTCGCGATCGAGGTCCGGCAAAGAGGTCATCGATTGTCGTTGTTCTGGTGGCGAGCGCTCAAGAATTCCTGCCTGTGGTTTTCCGCACCGGTGAAATTCTAACTTCATTTTTTGCCGTGGAGGCAATACAGCTTGTGAAGAGCCCCCCCGGTAGCGCGGGCGTCCCGCCCGCATAAGACGTGGCACAATGCTGGAATTTCCCGGATTTCAATCGACCGGCACCATACAGTTGTCCATTTTTCGCCGGGTAACTGTGGGTTTGATGCACGTTGCAAGGGAACGGCGGTGGATGCAATCGTGTTTGCAGGAATAAGGATGCGGGCGGGACGCCCGCGCTCCCGGGGGGCACGACCACTCGCTTCGAAACTAACCGTGCAGGCCTCGTTGAAACCCTGGTGAATGCAGGCGGTCACCTCATCAGAACGGTGGCCTCCATACAAATCATGGCGACGGTAACTGCGACCACGCTGCTGGGTGGCGCTCGTGCGTCACCTCTCGCTCCCATCGGGTGAGATTGACTTTTCGCTCGCGCAGTGAGGCCTGCAACCGGTCGAGTGATTCCGTGGGGGTCTTACCTGGCCCTGCAACTCTTGCCGCAATCCGCAGGGCCCGGCGCAACACCTCGGACTCCGACACCTTCCAATGGCGGGCCAACGCTTGCAGCAACCGAACGGATTCAAAGTCCAGCGAGTAGGTCGATTTGATGTTTCTTGTGGACATAAGCGTAGTGTAGGGGCCTACTCTCGTCGCGTCAATTCCAGGCGGTGGAGGCACTTCAGTTTGTAAGGAACCCCACCCGGGAGCGCGGGCGTCCCGCCCGCACAAGACTTGGCACAATCGTGGCCACTTCCCGCATTTCAATCGACGGGGCACGGTGCAGTGGCCTATTTTCACCTGGGAACGGCGGGGTTGGCGCGCTTGGCAAGGGTGTGGTGGTGAATGGGAGACCGTCGGCAGAAATAAGGTTGCGGGCGAGACGCCCGCGCTCCCGGGGGTATGCGCCTCACAGGCTCAGGTGGCCCAGGGCGAGCAGGGCGTACCAGGTGTATTCGCAGTCGGCGGTGTCGTCGGTCCAGTTTCCGTAGAAGGCTCCACGGCTGGTCCAGAGCGTATCCAGGAAATCCAGGGTGGGCTCCTTGAGGTGCTCGAAGGAGACGTGCGTCCCGGCCAGGGCGTGCAGGGCGGTGGCGGTCGACAGCAGGTCGGGGATCGGGGTGCCCTCGCCCGCACGAAAGCCGCCCTCCGGGCAGGCTTGTCCCAAAAGCCAGTCGGAGCCTCCGGGCAGGGCAGGGGTTCCAAGCTGCCGGAGAAGGGTCAGGGCGGCGGCGGTATTGGGAGTCGAGGCGGCCGCCAGGCCCTGGCGCCCGGAAAAGCCCCCGCTGTCCAACTGGAGCGATTGCACCGACCGCCCCAACCCCGTGGGGTCGGGGAGGGGAACCCCCAGGTCCTGGTGAGCCCCCAGCGTCAGAAAGCCGTGGTAGACGGTTCCCGTGGGGCTGCCCGGGGTGGAGGCGTAACCTCCGTCGCGGGTTCGAAAGGCATGGAGCCGCTCGGCCAGGCGCCGTCCGGTTTGGGAGGGGAGGCTGCCGGAAGGAAGAGCCGCCCAGCAGCGTGCTAGGCAGGCCAGGTGGACCAGGTCGAGCCCTTCACCGTCCCCGAAGTCTTCCAGAAAAGGGCGTATCCGGGAATAGGGCGGCTGCCGGCGCAGCGCGATCAGACCTTCCAGGCCGAAGACGGTGTAGTAGAGATCGCTGTGGCCGGCACGATCCCGGAATCCTCCGTCCGGATTGATCTGGTTCCGCAGGAAGTCGTCGACCCGCTCAGTGGCTTCGCGCAGCAGGTTGGGGGCCAGCCGCGCGACTTGCAGCATTTCGAGCCTCAAACTCACTGCAGTAGCCCTCGATGAACTGCTCGCCGAAGATCTTGCCCACCACCCGGCGCAGCAGTCCCTTCAGTGTCGGGTTGGAGAGAAAGCGCAGGGAACGAACCGCCTCTTCCTTGTAGGCTTCCAGCAGCTCCCGGGCCTTCTCGGTAACGCCGCGCTCGGCCAGGATGCGCTGGACCTCCGCGGATACCTGGGAATAGCGGCAGTCCATTCGAAAGAGGGAGGCGATGAGATCCTTTTCGCGGCCCTGCAGGGCACGCTTGTGGGCAATGGCCAGCATCAGCGACGGCCGCAGGGCTTCCAGGTCGTTCGAATCGCTGGTCCCATCGTAGTCCTCCAGATCGTCGCGAATCTGATAGGCAATGCCCAGCGATTGACTGTACTGGCGCAGGACGGCGTGGGTGTCGTCATCGGCGCCTCCCAGGCAGGCTCCCAGGCGCAACGCCACCTCGAAGGCCGGGGCTGTCTTTTTGCGGAAGATGTCCAGCACCTGCAGGGAGGAGAGAGGCTTGGGGCTCCGAGCCCAGCAGAGCTCCAGGCCCTGCCCGCGGCTCAAGGTCAGGTGGCCGTCAGAGGCCAATCTCAGCATCTCCACTTGAACGGCTGGGTCGATGGATAGTTCCGAGATCAACCGGTAGCCCTCTCCCAGCAGGAAGTCCCCCACGTTGAGAGCCACCGGCACCCCGACTTCGGCGTGCAGCGCCGGGCTGCCGTAGCGCTCCAGGTCTCCGTCCTCGATGTCGTCGTGGATCAGGGAAGCCTTGTGGAAGCATTCAATGGCCACCGCCAGCCTCTTCAGCTCGGGCGAGGACTGGGGAGCAGCCTCCTGGCGGTGGCTCTGCAGCGCCATGTAGGTGCAGGTGGCCAGATAGGGTCTCCAGCGCTTTCCGGCCTTGGCCAGCCAGCCCTGGGCGATGGCGGCCGTCTCCTCTTTCGGTGGGCCCAGCAGCTCCGCCAGCGCCTCCTCGTGGAACCAGCTCTGGACCTCGCTCTTGAGCCCGTCCAGGTCGAGGCGATAGGTCTTGTCGTCGGCCGTCAGGTGAATCAGGTCCCAGACCCAGTCGAGGTCCACTGTGGTGTTCACGCAGTCGTCCTGCAGCAGCGGAATGGCCATTCCCGGCACGGCTGCGGCCTCCATGTGGGGGAAGCACTTCTCCAGCACGTTGATGCAACTGACCCCCACCACGGCTTCGATCTTGCCGGTCTCGATCATCTGACGCACGATGGTCGAGCCCTCCGCAACCAGCACGGCGTAGCCCAATCGCTCCGCCTCCACCGAC
>JAPOZE010000409.1 GCA_026706225.1 Acidobacteriota bacterium | reverse complement strand
GGCGAAACGACAGTTTTCGAGACCCTCGAAGGTCGACGGGATCCACCCTGGGTGCCTCAGTTCAGGAGAGCCGTCCAGGGCTTCCCGGGTCATGAACTCCCTGAACAGCCTGAATGATCGGGGACTCGTGATGTAGGGCTTCAGGACTTGGAAGTTTACCGTCAGCTCCGGGTCGTCAAGGCCCGCTTCGGCTGTTTCGAACGGCTCCTCGATCCGGCGGTTAAGAATTCTGTTGAGTACAATCTTGGCTCGATTGTGCCCTGCCCAGGCGTCGATGACCCGCCGCCGGTTCTGGGCGATCTGGCTGCGCCACCGCAGTACTTCATCCCGGCCGGCCCTACCGACGTCGACGCGGGTTCGGGCAATCCTCAGGTTGGAGCGGGTCAGTCTCAAGTTGGTCTTCTCGATCTCTCGGATGGTCTTGGCCCGCAGAATGTCGAGGTAGCCTTGTGCACCCTGGAGAATGGTATCCAGGCGTAACTGAACGCGTTGCTCTCCTCGCGATTTCTGGAGTTGTCGCTCGACGTCGTAGATGGACCTGGCCTGTTCCGAGTAAACGAGTTGACTGATGCCGGCGGCACCCGCGATCTGCCTTCCGATTCCCTGGAAGACAGACCCCTGGCTTGAGACACTCGCCTGAGGCCACACAGCCGAACGGGCTTCCCTGACGAGCTGAAAACCCGCCTCGACCCGTTGGCCGGCTGCGATGAAGTCGAGGTTGGCGGAGGCTGCTTCGCGAACCACGGAGGAGAGAGAGACCCGACGGACCGAGGGCTCTTCAGTCTCTCCGATCAAGTCTGCCTCGGTGAGCAATGCAAATGTCGGATCGATTTGGACCGCCCGCGCGTTGGTCATGTTGATCGTTAGTTGTTCCTCCACGCTTAAGTCTACCGGAAGCTCGGCTGCGTCTTCGCCCTGAACGAGGTTGAAGAGGTTCAGGGCGACTCGACGGACGAGGTACAGTGTGTTGCGGTCCGCCTGCAGGCCGGCCATGACTCCGCGCTGCACGTCGCGTTGTCCCCGTAGCGAGTAGGTCGGCAACTTCCGCTCCGTCAGACCCGCAATGAGCTGCTCGAACTCCTCGGAAGAGAGATGAGGCATCCCGCCCAGCATGACCGCTTCCGTGTTCTCCGGCAGACTTTCAAGTGTCTCGTCGACCGAGGCTCCCACGGGCAGGAAGGTCGTTTCAAAACCCATTCCCCTGAACGTTTGCTTCAACCGTTCGAGAACCGCCGCGAGTTCCTCTAACCAGCCCTCGATCATCAGAATTGTGAGGCGTCGAGCAAACGGCGCGATCTCTCGAAACATTTCCAGTTCCCTGGTCAGGTCCTGGTTGTACGAAACGTAGCTCAGGTTTGAAACACCGCTGACACGGAACCGTTTGACGCCCTCCCGTCCGCGCAAGGGTTGCTCGCGTGTCTCCACGGGAATTCCGCTGTTTTCGGGATCGAGCACGACTGCTGCGACTACCGGCTTGGGGATTTCAGCTCGGCGTGTCACGTAAGCCGGACCGACAATCCCGATTACAAGAACGGCATCGATTTCCGAGTCCCCCAGCAATCCCTCTATATTGTGGCGAGCAGACGCGGCCGACCAGTCCCCAACCAACTGTTTCTCCGATGGAAACAGCACCTTGTACCGGCCGCCAAGCAGACGGCCCACCTCGCCTTCCAGGGAAGCTCCTAGCGCCACGTCGGGGTCGCCGGGGCCGTCCAGTACAGTTCCGACTCGGATTGTTCGGTCCTGCGCCAGCGCAGCGACGAACGTCGATAGGCTCAATAAAGCGACACAGGTTGCCTGTCGCAATCGAAGGGAAACGCTCATAAGCGGACCTCCTTGTGGCTCAGGAAGATTGGGTCGGGGAGCCGCATGCAGCCAATGCTTGAACGGGGGGAAACGGTCTTGCGGACACCGGGATGATGCCGGACCGAACTGGGTGAGGAGTAGATGCGGCTAAGTTGATTGTCAATAGGGGTTCGTTCAAGAAACGGGCTCAACTCCGCATCGCGAATCATTTTCTGCCGGCGAAGGACCACGTGCTTGCATGGGGTCAATATATATCAAAAAGGGGGAGGTGTCCGCCCCCGATTTCTTGGACGGTTAAGATACGCCATACACAGGCGGCTGGTTTCAGCGCAAGGCGGTGTCTTGACTGAACCAGAGGCTCGAAGCCCGGCAGCAGTCAAAACCAAGTTAAGCAGTACAACCTGGGTCTGGGTTGTCAGGGTTTCGGCCTTCCCAAAGGGAATCCTGACCATAAACGGTCTGATCATCCAACCAAGTCCCATAGTGTACATAACGGACTTATATACAGTCTGTTATGAGCATAACTGAGTCCCCGTCCATTCCCATGGCATTCCGCACCATACCCTTGCATCTGCCAGATTTCGGGGAGTATAATGGTGGGTATGATGCTTCCCAGACGCTCCCCGCAACGCAAGCCCCGCAGTCGGCATCCCGACAACGCCCTCACGCCCCTCTTTGTCCGCAACGTCAGCCAGGCCGGACGCTATTGTGACGGCCAGGGGCTCTATCTCGACGTGCGTCCCTCGGGCAGCCGAGGCTGGATCCAGCGCCTTACCATCCGTGGCCGCCGCGCTGAGCTCGGCCTCGGCGGATTCCCCCTGGTATCGCTGAAGGAAGCCCGGGAAAAGGCCTTCGCCAACCGGAAGCTGGCCCGGGAGGGCGGCGATCCCCTCTCGGAGAAGCGGCGCGTAGAGACTACACCCACCTTCGCGGAGGCGACCCACCAGGTCTGGAAGCAGCTGCGGCCGGGCTGGCGCTCCCCTCAGCATGCTCAGATCTGGGTGAGCAGCCTGGAGCGCTACGCCCTGCCTCGCATCGGCGGGATGCCGGTTTCGGAAGTGACCAGCGCCGACGTGATCGGGATTCTCGCTCCGATCTGGCACGAGACGCCGCCCACGGCCCGGAAGCTGCGCCAGCGCATCCGCGCGGTCATGGAGTGGGCGGTGGCGATGGACCTGCGGCCCGACAACCCCTGCGACCGGATCGGTCCGGTGCTGGGAGCCCAGGGCAACGGCGTGCGGCACAATCAGGCGTTGCCGCATGGCGAGGTGGCCTCGGCGATCGAGACGGTGCGGGTGTCAGGGGCGAGGCCGGTGGTAAAGCTGGCCTTCGAGCTGCTGGTGTAGATCCTCTTGTATAACTGACTGATAATACAAGACATATTCACAAGTCGTCCGCTGCAATCCCCTTATTCAATCCCGCTTTGTGAACAGGAATCCATTGGACCATTGAGGATGTTGGCGGACGTAAGCGTTCGGTCCTGCCGGTATCGGGTGTTGCGGCAGTCGGGCAAGCACCGTCGAACAGCGAGCCGATCCGGTCCGGGCGCCCTGCCTGCACAGGGACATAAACCGGTGCTGGCCGTCGACGACGCACGCGTCCGGTTGGCCCGGTCCCATGTCCATACCGGCTTCACCGAACGCTTACTGGCGGACGTAAGTGTTCGGTCAAGCCGTGGAGTCCATCCGCAGTGCGGGGGAGGCGCAGCGAGCAGAACCGACGGATCGCCTGTGATTGCAAGTACCTTCAACCTCGTCCGGGCCGAAGCCATCACGGCCTGACCGAACAGTTACTTCAATCCAGGTAATAGCCAGCGCCGATCAGCACCGGAACTCCAAAAGACGTGACCCGCTTGACGAAAGTCACCTTGCGCTGCCACTGGTTGGTGCCCGGATTCCGGTTCGAGTAGTAGAGGAAGGTTTCAGCAAAAGCATTGGCAACGCCCAGAACGTTCCGTCCCCCGAAACTGCCGATGAAATTGGAGGACAACTCGGAGCCGAGCAAGGGATTTGCCGGGGAGCCGGTAAAGAGGGTGTAGCCGTAGGTGTCCAGCCCGAACAGGTAGATGGAGCCGGCTCGCCAGCGGGGATCGTTGGCCAGGCTGACCGAGGCGAAATACCCCCCCGAATCCAGCTCCAGGGCGGCGCAACGGACAAACTCCTGCAACCGCGCGTTGGAAGGTTCGGATCCCAGCAGCGTGGCGTTGACCTCTTCCGCCTCGCAAGTGCCAGGCAGGTCACGGCGGTAGATGCCCGCACCGATCGCGGCAGGGGTTCCCTCCCAGTCGATTCTCTTTTCGTAGGAAGCCTTCGGCTCATTCCTGCCGGTCGCTGGATTGGTAAATGCGTAGTAAATCCAGCCTTCATCGACCATGCTCATGACGCGATAAAATTCCTCGTAAAAGTCACCGAAGGCATCGGTCAACAGCCCCCAGGCTTGCCCTTCCCGCGATGGATCGGGTGGGAAGACGAAAGATCGGGCATCCAATTTCATGGATGTTACTTCGGTGACGGATACATAGATCGGGCCGCTCTTCCAACGCTCATCTTCGTGGAATGCTCTGCGGGCCTCCGCGAAGCCCGCTTCATGGACATACTCATAGGCGCATTGCACGAACGCCTGGACATCCTCCTCCGTGCGCACGGCGCTGGCAACGATGGAGCGATCCACACAAGTATCATCAGAGGCTAAGGCCGGGGTGACCAGAATAGACGTCAGGAAAAGCAGAATGGAAAGAGAATAGGTTCGCATCAGTCAACTATTTTAGCATCCCGGATCACCTTGCCCGCGCCGGCTTCATGCCGACCATACGCTTGTTTCTGACGCGCACCACGCGGCGGCTCGGGTCGCAGCCGCCGCTTCCAGCGATATCTGATGGCACGCTGACCGCAAATCCCGGGGGCATCCGACTGACGGGCGATTCCCGTGGCGAATCGGACCGATTGGTTACCGCTCTTCTGGGTCACTATTCGGCAATATAATGTCGTCGCCGGAACCAAACGTGTCCATTCGCCGCGCCGACACGTTTCGGTCCGGACGCACACCCAGCGATCTCTGACTCTCAGTGCGTGACAGTTGCTAGCCGCTCGACAGTTTCGGAAGGGCTCGATCCGTAGCGATTGTACCGCCCCCGATTTATTGGACAGTTAGAACGCACCAAACTCAAGCCGCCGCTTGCAAGGCAAGACGTTGCCTTGCCTGAACCGGAGGCTCGAATCCCAATCGCCCAATCAACCAGTGCTGGTTGTAGAGAGCGCGAAACTCTTCCAATGCCCGGACCAGTTCCGGTATGGACTGGAAGTGCCAGGCCCACAGCAGTTGCTCCTTTAGCGTCTTGAAGAATCGTTCAATACAGCCGTTGCCCTCCGGCTCGCGAACGAATGCCGGCGAAGACTCGATCCCCAGGAAGGTGAGCTCATTCTGGAAGTCGTCGCTCATGAACTGTGAGGCATGATCGTGCCGCAGTTGGAGCCCTTGGGCGGCGCCGACCTGAAACGCTCCGAAGTGTTGATGGACGCCCTGGCGGAGGGACTCCACGGCTTGGCCGAACAGTTACTGGCGGACCCAGTCACTAATCGGGACCGTTGGCCCTGACCGAATGGCGGCCACTGAGCGAGCCGGCTATTCCGGATTCCCCACAGTCGGCGGGACCTGCGGTCCCTGAGAGGGAAATCGGTGCAGGAGGCGTTCCGGGGTACTCTGGCATGCCGGAGGCCTGGAAACGGCAGCCTACCCGGCAAAGCTCGCGGATACGGGGGGAAGGACACGGTCG
>JAPOZE010000276.1 GCA_026706225.1 Acidobacteriota bacterium | reverse complement strand
CGAGAGGCCGCATCTGGCCCTGCTCGACCTGGTGCTGCCCGGAAGCGACGGCATCGAGCTGATGCGGCAGGTCCCGGAGCTGTCCGACCTGCCGGTCATCTTCATCTCCGCCTACCGCCGCGACGAGACCGTGGCGCAGGCCTTCGAGGCCGGCGCTTCCGACTACATCGCCAAGCCCTTCTCTCCGACGGAGCTGGTAGCGCGGGTGCGGTCGGCGCTCAGAAGGCACGCCCGGCCCGCGCCCTTCCTGCTCGGGGAGCTCGCCATCGACTACGCCGAGCGCCGGGTGACGGTCCGGGGAGAGGTAGTCGACCTCACCGCCACCGAGTACGAGCTGCTGCGCCTGCTCTCGCTCGACGCGGGACGGGTCGTGACCTTCGAGACGCTGCTGCGCCGGGTCTGGCCCGAGCACGAGAACGCCGATGGGAACCTGGTGCGCATCTTCGTCAGGAATCTCCGCCGCAAGCTCGGCGACGATGCCGCCAAGCCAACCTACATCCTCAACGTGCGCGGCGTCGGCTACCGCACGGCCAATCCGGACAATGGATGAGGATCTTCCCCTCCGGATCGGAAGACCGAGGTATGGTTGAACGGTCGGGTGGCAGGTCATCCGATTCGAGGACCACGTAAAGTACTGTAAAATAGTATCTTGTAAATTCCAGTGGCGAGTGTCCCCTTCTTATATCCCTCGTTCTGAATCGACTTCAAGCCGAATGTAATCACCGTGCGTGGACGGACCGGGAGCAGTCGCCGCGCACCGGCGGTGCGTCGATGATGGCGCGCAGCCGGTAGCCGAGGTTGAGGTGCCGCTGGGTGCGGAGGATCTGGAGACGTTGACCGGTTTCGGGAGAGGCGCGGATATGAAGTGGATCACGGTGCAACAAAAGACACACAACTACACATAGCGCAACAATCAGATTAAAAAGCTACACGGGGAACACTCCTCCACCGTGAGCGCGAAAGGGCGTCCGATGATTAAGAGACAGAAAGGATGGCAAACAGGATGCTGAGGGTGTGAGGTTCCATGGGTGCTCTCCTATTGGGAGCTGCGAGCTCTAGCGGCCTCGATGCGCCCTCTGAGCTCGGCGGCGAGTGTTTTGGCCTGGGCGAGTTGGTCCGAGGATAGTGTTGACTCAAGGTAATGTATACGGCTTATGCGGTAGAGAGTACTCGTCGCCAAGTCCTGGTTTAGCCAGGCGTGGGCTCTGATGTAATCCTGCGTTACTCCTTCGCCCTTAATGTAGCATTCGGCCAGGGCTGCTTGAGCCCCAAAGTTGCCCTGCTCGGCAGCCTTCCGGTACCACTTCACCGCTTCCCGGACGTCTCGTGGCACTCCGCTTCCGTGCTCGTAGGCCCTGCCCAAACGGTATTGAGCATCGTTGTAGCCCTGCTTGGCGGCCTTCCGATACCACTTCACCGCTTCCCGGAGGCCTTGTGGCACTCAGCGTCCGATCTCGTAGGCCCCACCCAAGAGCGTTTGAGCTTCGGCATGGCCCTTCTCGGCAGCCTCGCGATACCACTTCACCGCTTTCACCCAGTCGCCTTCACGATACCTGGATGCAAGGTAGAGTTGAGCTTGAATGTGTCCTTGCTTGGCGGCAAGGCGAAGCCATTCTTCCCATTCTGGAACTTCCGAGGAATACAACACGAGCGCAAATTGTGCACTAGCGTGGCCCTGCTCGGCAGCCTTCCGGTACCACTTCACCGCTTTCCGGACATCTCGCGGCACTCCTTCGCCGGTGCTGTACATATCCCCCAGGGCATATTGAGCGCCGGGGTCGCCCTGTTGGGCGCGCCTCTGGATGTAGGTGGTTTGGGATTGGCACCCAACAAGAAGCACAAGAGCAGCAAAGACAACGGCGAGGGTTCGTGCGTTGCTCATAGTGCCTCCGATGTGTTAAGGGGGTTGGGGCCACCGGGTACCGCGAGAACGGGCCCAGCCAGGGCGGATTCAGTCTGCTTAGGATTCCTGTTTGCGAAAGCAGTCACCTTGTATCCTGTGACAATGATTTGGATGCTTTTGGTGCCGGTCATGCTCCGCATGGGATTCTGCTAGGTGTTATCCTGCAACGCTCTTACAAGATCAGCGCGCTGTGGGAATCCTTCGCGGACCTGTTCGAGCCGAGCTGATTCGGTTTCCAATGGACGGTAGGCAAGGACCAATAGTCAAACCTGCTCCATCGCCATCCATAAGCGGGCCTGCCAAGAAAGTTCCAAGAAGTAGGAGCCCGCGGCGTATACCGCAAACAGGGCCTCCCATTTACCTACCTGTTGCGATATCTTCCCCAGGCTGCCTCGTCAGGCACTCCGCGGCTGAACAGCACCTCGATCTCGCGCCCCGGCAACCCAGCAGCCGCCTCTTCGCGTAAAATACTCAGCACGCGTCCGCTCCCCGGGTCCCGCGTGATCGTCATGGGCTGCTTGCTTCCGGCGTCCAGGATCACCGACCCGGCAGGGCCGGTCAGCCTGATCCGCTCAAGCCGCCCGGCCCATTCCGGCCGCGCGGGAAGGGCGAATGCGAAGGACGACGCTCTGCCGTGGGCCACCGCGGGCATGTCGAAACCGAGCGAGAACAGCACCTCGCCGCCTGCGCTCTCGCCCGTGATCTCGTACGCGCCGTGCACGGATGGGAGCATCGGGAGCGCGTCGACCACGAATGCGGGCTCAAGGACCGGAGCCCCCGTCTCGTCCAAACCGCCCCAGAGCAGAAGCGATTGAGCGTTGCCCGCGCGCGTGGCAGACGCCCCCTCCGCGGCTTTCCGGTCCAGGCGGTAGAGCAGCGCTTTGGTGAAGTGGTAGTCGCTGATCCACTGCGGCTGGCAATAGGCCATCAGGTCCTTGTGGGACGGCGGAATCAGCCTGCCGCCGCCCCGGAAGTCGTAGCCCCACGCCCCGATCGAGGCAGTCGCTGACGGGAACGACTCGTCCGGGGCGCCCGCGCCCCCGCACGGGGCGTGCAGCAGGTTCAGGTTGTGTCCCAGTTCGTGTGCGATCGTGTAGTCTCCGGGCGCCACGACGCTCGACTGGCCAGGCGTGGTCGCCACGCCTGGCCGAGCCCGTGAGGTTCGCCATGGAGCCCATGTAGTAGCCCGCTCCGCCCTCCATCACGCGGATCGCTTCCACTTCCCGGAGCAGTTCAAAGGCGTCGCGGGTCGAGGTCTGCACAACTTCGTGGACCGCCAGCTCGAACTCGCGGATGGGCAGCAGCGTACGCGTCGGCCGGAACAGCGGACTCTCGGCCGTCAGGCCCCGGGTCAGATCCAGGATCGAGGAGTCCGGACTCTCGCGCGAGATCATCGGGATCCAGGTCAGCTGCAACGTGGGCATATGCTCCACCTGCACGGCCATGCGGCCGGTCGCAGGAATGCGACGCTCGACGCCAAGCCCGGGATCGAGCGTGCCCGGGGGATGGATCTCGATCACCATCTCCAGGCCTGGTCGAACCACGCTCGCGGGGATCCGGGCGTTGGCCGACTTCGAGAGACTGCCCTCCTCGATCTGGATCGGGATGGACTCCAACCCCGCTGGAATGTTCTCGACGTGGACCTCCACCCCGCCGTGGAAGAACCTGGCGCGCACCGGGGGCATCGCTGCGTTTGTCTTCCGCAGAGCCGTCACGAAGACCCGCAGCAGTGCGGGACGGCCGGCGACCAGAGGCACGGGATATTCGAGCGATTGCACAGTCTGTGTGAGATACGCCGTCGAGCGCCAGCCGGTCGAGCAGTGCATCACGCGCTGGTTTCTAACGGTCGCGAGCCACGCCTGTAGACCCCCCTCGACGGGCGCGCAAAGCGCCGTGCCTCCGGCGTAGAAGCTGTCGAGCCGATCGAGCGCCGCCAGGCTCGGCGGCAACGCACCGCCCATGCGAGGGTTGTTGGAGAGGTTGAGGAACTCAAGCCGCGTGAGGCGTCCGAAAGTAGTCGGCAGGCTTCCGCTCAGGTCGTTGTTCGCCAGGGACAGGACCCGGGCCGCCGAGAGTCCGCCGATCTCATGCGGGATCGGCCCCGTCAGGCCGTTGTCGGAGAGCCAGGCGAACTCAAGCGCGGAGAGCGCGCCCAACTCCGCCGGGATTGGCCCCGCGAGGAAGTTTCCATGGAGGTTCAGTCTGTGCAGGCCGGTGAGGTTGCCGAGCGTCCGCGGAATTTCGCCGGAAAGCTTGTTGCTGCGGAGATAGAGCGCATCCAGCCTCGTGAGGCGGCCGAGTTCCGCTGGGATCGGGCCGCTCAGGTTGCTCTCGCTCATGCCCAAGAACCGGAGTCTCGAGAGGTTGCCGAGTTCGCGCGGGATGGGGCCCCTCAGCGGAATCCTTTGCAGCCACAGCTGCTCCAGGGCACCGAGCCTGCCGAGTTCCGCCGGGATCTCACCCGACAACTGGGTGAAGAACAGGTACAACACCCTGAGGTTGGAGAGCTGGCCTAGTTCTGGCGGAATCGGTCCCGTTAGGGGATTGAAGCCCAGGTCGAGACTCTCGAGGTGTGTGAGCCAGCCGAGTTCCGCGGGGATGACCCCGGCGAGGTTATTCTCCGGCAGGTTCAGCGAGACGACGCGGCCTCCGGCGTCGACCTCCACGCCGTGCCAGTCTCCCAGCGGCGCATCCGTCAGCCAGTTGCGCCGGACCTTCCAGTTCGGGCCGCCGGTCGCGTGGTACAACGTCTCCAGGATGCCACGATCCGTCATCGGGGCACACTCCGCGCCGGTCCCCTCATGCACCGCCACGGTGTTCAGCCAAATGCGGAAGGACGCCTCCGATGGCGTGCACAACCCGGTGTCGGCATAGCGCAGCTCCCGAAGCGGAACCGTCGTGAGAGACGCCGGCAGCCGGCCGTTGAGCGGATTGCGGGCGATCCTGAGTTCGGTCATCGCGGAAAGCCGGCTCAGCGCGGCCGGGAGCTCGCCGGACAGTCCGTTGTTCTCCAAGTCGAGGGCGATCACCCTGCCCAGGGAATCACTCTCGACGCCGTGCCATTTCCCCACGGCCGGGCCGGAAAGCCAGCCGCCCGCGTTGGTCCATCCCACGCCGCCCGTCGCCTCGTACAAGGCCCTGAGTCCGGCCCGGTCGGACTCGTTGCAGAATCGGGTATTGGGCTCGTGGGAAACGCGCGCCGACCAGGCCACGAAGGCGGCGGTGCCCGGCAGGCAGAGGTACAGGTTCCGGTGCTCTGGGAACGCAAAGCTGAACCCCGTGAGTTCCGATCCCAGAAAACTGTCCGGAATCGGGCCGCGCAGGAGATTGCCTTCGAGGAGCAGGGTCTGGAGGCTGCGTATCGCTAGTTGGGGCGGGACCTCGCCCATCAGGTCGTTCTGGCTCAGATCGAGCCGGCCCAGATGGGACAGGTCTCCGAGTTCCGGCGGGATCACCCCGCTCAGACGGTTGGAGGAGAGGCCGAGCGTGATCATGCGGGTCAGCCCGCCGAGTTGGGGCGGGATCTCGCCCCTCAGGTCGTTGCGGCTCAGGATCAGGTAGGAAAGCCTGGACAGGCGCCCGATCTCGGACGGGATCGTGCCGCCGAGCGTGTTGCCCTCCAGACTCAGTCGTTCCAGACGGGTCAACTGCGCGATCTCGGGCGGGATCCGGCCCACTAG
>JAPOZE010000482.1:3869-5589 GCA_026706225.1 Acidobacteriota bacterium | reverse complement strand
CCCAGGTAAACGTTCAACTCGCTGCGGATGCCGAAATCCGGCAAGTAGATTCCCGGCTCTATGGAAAAGCAGGTGCGTGGAATCAGGAGCCGCTCGTCCCTGGTTTCCAGTCCATCCATGTTGGCTCCGTTGCCGTGGTCCGACTCGCCAATGCTGTGGCCGGTCCGGTGGATGAAATACTCGCCGAACCCGGCCCGGGAGATCACCTGGCGAGCCACGCCATCCACCTCCCATCCGCGAACGGCGGACCGGCGGCCGGTCTTGGCGCGCACGAACTCGAGGGTGCGATCCCGCGCCTCCCGCACCACGTCCCAGACCCGGACGATTTCTGCGGGGATCGACTCTCCCAGGAAGGCGACCCAGGTGTAGTCGGCGTAGACGGCCTGTGGCCGGGAGAGCCTGGCCCAGAAGTCGATGAGCAGCAGGTCGCCCGGCCGGATGGGCGCCGAGCCTTCCGAGGAGGGCTCATAGTGGGGGTTCCCGCTGTTCCGGTTGACGGCCACAATGGGAGGAGAGGAGGAGTCCAGGCCCCGCTCCCGATACCTTTGGCACATGCTCTGCTGCAACGCGTACTCGGTGAGATGGCTTCGGTTCCCGGTGGCCTCCCGCACCTGTTCGAAGGTCTCGAACAGGACTTCCATCAGGAGACGGCTGGCCTCGAGGTGGGTCCGGAGTTGTTCCCGGCTCCAGCGCGCCTCGAAGTATTGGACCAGGTCGGCCGAGGAAACCACTGTCTTGCCCAGACTGCGCACCAGTTCCAGCGTGCCGGCATCCACTCTGGAAACGTAGGGAATGAAGCAGTGGGGAGAGTACTCCATGGCCACCCGTCGGCTCCCCTGAAGCAGGTGCTCCAACCCCGCCTGCATCTCCTCCCAACTGCTGAAGAGAACCGAGGGCGCCGGCAGTTGCTCGAACCCCTGGCGCTCGATGCTGTGACAGAGGAGGATCATGGGGCCGCGGGAGGGGATCCAACAGAACCAGCGCCGGGTCAGCATGGCGTCCTGCAGACCGAGCAGCTTGCGGGCGATCGGATTGAGGCCCTGAAAGTCGTAGAGCAGCCATCCATCCAGCTTCATGGCTTTCAATTGCGCTTGAACTTCCTGGAGATCCATGGTCATGGCGTCATCAGCTCCTTGATTGAAGGCGGTCGGCGGGGAGTTTGCCGGCTCTTTCCGTCTGTCCTTTCCCCGAACGGCAATTGGCTTGACAAACCGGAAGGCCCAAGACTATCGTTCAGCCGCTCGCCCAAAGGCCAAGGGACCGGGCCAACCGGTCCGCTTCGTCGCTGAAGTGGAATTATATGACGAGTTTGCGGTGAACCCGCAGCATTGGATTGCGACGATTGTAAACAGACTATCGAGGGAGTAGGCAGTCATGGCAGACAGGGAAAGAATGCTGTTCACCAGCGAGGCCGTTTCGGAAGGACATCCCGACAAGGTTGCGGACCAGGTGTCCGACGCTATCGTGGATGCCTACATCGCCGGCGACCCGGAGTCCCGCGTCGCCTGTGAGACGCTGGTGACGACCGATTATTGCCTGGTGGCGGGGGAAGTGACCTCCAGGGCCAAGGACAGCGTCGACGTCGAGCAGGTCGTCAGGGACACGATTCGGGAGATCGGCTACCTGGAAGGGGGCATCGGCTTCGACTATCGGAGTTGCCGGGTCGACGTCCGGATCGATCCCCAGTCGGAGGATATCTCTCAGGGAGTCACCGAGGGCA
>JAPOZE010000482.1:0-3276 GCA_026706225.1 Acidobacteriota bacterium | reverse complement strand
CAGCCGGTTTCGATTCTGGTCGACACCTTCGGCACCGGCAAGCTGAGCGGCGAGGAACTGGTGAAGGTGGTTCGAGAGGCCTTCGATCTTCGCCCCAAGGGGATCATCGACGCCCTCTCTCTGAAGCGCCCCATCTTCCGGGCCACGGCTGCCTACGGCCACTTCGGGAGGCCGGCCGGCTCCGACGGATCCTTCAGTTGGGAAAAGACCGATCGGGCCGAAGCCCTGGGAAGTCTCGCCCGGGCGGCGGCATCCAGCGCGGGCTGAGAGGAGCCCCCCGGGAGCGCGGGCGTCCCGCCCGCCCCCGTCCGGGCGCAGCCCGGCCCCACTCCCCCGGCCCGATTGACCCGAAACGTCCCTTCAACTCTCCTTCCGCCAGCTTTTCTTCGCCCAAAAAGTCCCAAAAAGCGGGCTCCACAGTTGATCAATCCCGTCGAACCCGCACCGGATCGTCAAGCCTTTCAGCTTCCTGTGCAGAAGCTTCTCTCCTTTGCTAAGATGCCGGCGGTATCGTCCGCAAACCCGGATTGGCAGTTCCGAACCAGCAGGCCCCGCGCCGAGCTGCCTGGAAGATGCAGACTCCATGAATCCCCTGGAGACCGAACCCTCCCCTGCCGACTCAAGGAAGCCGGATCGGAACGACCTGGAAGAGAAGATTCTCCAGGTTGTTCGTGATCTCCTGGTGGAACTGGGGTCTCACCGGGCCCTGCGACACCTTTCGCTGAGCGCTTCACTGGAGCGGGAGCTGGGACTGGCCAGCCTGGAACGGGTGGAGCTCCTGCTGCGCCTGGAAAGAGAACTCTCGCTCAAGCTGCCGGAGCAGCTCCTGTCCCGGGCCGAGGGTGTCAGAGACCTGGTCCAGGCCGTGATGACGGCGATGTCTCAGGCCGGCACTTCGGAATGGTCCGCCCCGGCGACGGACAGCATCGACCCTCTCCTGCTTCAGCAGACCGGGAAACCCACGGCGAGGCCGGGAGGAGTGGATACCTGGAACCGAGAGGGCGGCTGGCCCACCACCCTGGATGAGGCCCTCTTCCATTTTGCTCGGCGCGACCCGGAGCGGGTCCACATTCAATTGCGGCTGGAGAACGGGGAGATGTGCCCGATCACCTATTCAGGCCTGCTGTCGGAGAGTTCGGCGGTGGCGGCGGCGTTGCAGCAACGGGCGGGTGTGCGGTCCGGGGACCGGATTGCGCTCATGCTCCCCACCGCCCCCGGCTTCTTTCCGGCCTTCTTCGGCGCTGTTCTGGCCGGCGCTGTTCCGGTTCCCCTGTATCCTCCCTGGCGGCCGGACCGCATCGAGGAGTACGCCCTGCGCCAGGCCGGGATCATTGCCGATTCCGGGGCACGGGTGCTGGTGACCTTTCAGGAGGTCGGACGCCTGGCGCGGCTATTGGGCAGCCAGGTCCCCGGATTGGAGAGCGTGGTGACTCTGGCCGGCCTGGGCAAGGCCACCGGCAGCGTTGCCCGGCCCCTGCCCCGGGACGTCGCCTTCATTCAGTACACCTCGGGGAGCACCGGCGACCCCAAGGGGGTGGTGCTGACCCATTCCAACCTCATTGCCAATATCCGGGCCATCTCGGAGGCGCTGAAGATCAACTCGCGGGATGTGGGGGTAAGTTGGCTTCCCCTTTACCACGACATGGGCCTGATCGGAGCCTGGCTTTCCTGCCTCTATCTGGGCGTTCCCATCGTGATCCTGTCACCCCAGGCGTTCCTGACGCGTCCTGAGCGTTGGCTGTGGGCCATACACCGCTATCGCGCCACCCTCTCGGCCGCACCCAACTTCGCCTACGAACTCTGCATGCGACGGGTCGACGATCGGAACCTGGAAGGACTGGACCTCTCCTGTTTACGCGCAACCCTGAACGGGGCCGAGCCGGTTCAACCCGAAACCCTGGCAGGGTTTTCGCGGCGGTTTCAACCCTATGGCTTCCGCGCGGACGCCCTGATGCCGGTCTACGGCCTGGCCGAGTCTTCGCTGGCGGTCACCATCCCGCCCCTGAGCCGAAGGCCTCTTGTGGACGCCATCGACAGGGGCACTCTTGAAGAGACGGGAGGGGCGGTGCCGGCGTCGGGTCAATCCGTGAACCCGCTGACCTTTGTTTCTGCCGGTCGCCCGCTGGTCGGCCACCAGGTCAGAATTGTCGGCCGTGCCGGCCGCCCCCTTCCGGAGCGGGTCCAGGGCCACATCCAGTGCCGGGGTCCCTCCGTCATGCAGGGCTACTTCGGAAGAGCCGAGGCCACTGCCGAGGTCTTGCAGGACGGCTGGCTGAAGACGGGCGACCTGGGCTACCTGGCGGATGGAGAACTCTTTGTCACCGGCCGGGTCAAGGACATCATCATCCAGGGAGGGCGAAATCTCTACCCCCAGGAACTGGAGCATATCGCGGGGGACGTGGAGGGCGTTCGGCGAGGCTGTGTGGCCGCGTTCGGGGTCAGCGGACGCCGGGTGGCGGGCGAGCGCCTAGTCCTGGTGGCCGAAACGCGTCGAACCGGACCGGAGGAGAAGGAGACGCTGGCTGCAGCCATCCGGGAGAGGATGGACGCTCAATTGGGAATCCCCCTGGATGAGGTTGTGCTGGCACCCCCGCAAAGCGTCCCCAAGACCTCCAGCGGCAAGATCCGGAGGGACGCCTGTCGCCGCCTCTACCTGCAAGGCAAGCTCGATTCCCCAAGATCGGCGGTCTGGGTGCAGGTGGCGCGGCTGGCTCTGCGGAGCCTGGGGCAGCGGAGCCGCCGGGCGGTCGGGACGGTGGGCGGTTGGCTCGTGTGGGTGGTGCTGGTCGCGGTCGGCCTGCCCTGCTGGGTGTTGCTGCTGTTGACGCCGTCCCGCACCGGACCTCGAGCCGGCCCGGCCCTGCTCAGAGGGATCTCGCGGATCACCCTCCGATTGGCAGGACTGCAGCCGGTGGTGGCCGGACTGGAGCACCTGCCCGCGGTTGGTGTCTCCGGACAGTCGCGGCTCCTGATCGTTTCCAACCACGCCAGCTATCTGGACATCCTGGTGCTGATGGCGGCCCTGCCCTTCGATTTTTCCTTTGTGGCCAAGCGGGAGGCCGCCTCCTGGCCCTTCGTGGGCACCTTCATACGTCAGTGCGGCTACCTCACCGTTGACCGCGAGAACGCGCCCGAGGCCGTCGAGGACAGCCGCCGCATCGAGGAGAGGTTGCGGGGCGGGACCCCGGTCCATGTTTTCCCGGAAGGCACCTTCACCCATGCCAGCGGACTGCGGCCATTTCAGATGGGGGCCTTCAAGTTGGCGGCCGATACCGG
>JAPOZE010000062.1 GCA_026706225.1 Acidobacteriota bacterium | reverse complement strand
AGGTGAGCAGCAGGATCCAGGAGCCCGCGAAGCAGAGGGGCAGGTAGTGGAAGACCCGGTCATCGCCGTTCCCGGGGACGCCCTCCATCAGCTCTTCCAGGCGAGCCGTGGTCCGCTGCAGCATGAAGTCGATGTTGTCGCCGTTGAGCATGACCCCCTTGGGCTCGCCCGAGGTGCCCGAGGTGTAGATGATGGTCACCACCTGGAGTTGACCGGGCGGCTCCTCGCCCTCCGCATCGCTTCCGTTGCCGGCATCGGGGGCGGCTTCTTCCAGAGCCAGCGAGTAGTCGAGAACGGGCGGCAGGTCGCTCCAGCAGGAGCGGATGGCTTCGATTTCGGAGGGGCCGGCGCAGCAGAGCAGCGAAACCCCGCAGTCCTTCATCATGGCCACCAGTTCGTCCGGGGCCTGCCGGGAATAGAGGGGAACGGCCATGGCCCCCTCGGCCATGATCGCCAGGTTCATGGCGACCCAGCGGCTGCTGTTGGGGCCCAGCAGTCCGCAGCGGTCCCCGCGGCGCATTCCGGCTTCCCTCAGGCGGCGTCGGGCCTGGCCGATCCAATCCAGCAGACCGGATCCGCTGACCGAGTGGAGACCATCCTCGCGAACCTCTTGCAGGACCGTTTTTCGAGGGCTTTGGGAGAGATTGGAGAAAATTGTCTTTAGAAAGTTCATGGGAGGCAAATGATGAATGATGAATGATGAATGATGAATGGTGAATGGTGATGAGGGGGTAGTGATTGAATCGACACGTCGAGCACCTTGTTGATCCTGTCGCAGCCGTTTAAAGAGTGCACCGGGTATACATGGGAATTCTCATGAACCGGTGCACTCAGCGGCCCTTCGAATTCCTTCGTGGACAACCCTTTTCCCCATGCCCAACCCGTCGACCAAACAACTAATCACTCCTCATTCCTCATTCCTTCCTCATCATTCATCATTCATGCGTCTCGATCAAGTGGACCAGGTTGGAGCTCAACGGGGGAAGATAGTCTTCCCAGGAAAGATGGCCGCTCCGAATGGGGAATTCGGGATAGCGCTCCAGCAGGTGCTGCTGGAAGTAGACCCCCATGCGCGCCATCAACTTCAGGTTCTTCACGACCGTTGCACCCAGGCTTGCCCGCATCTCTTCAGCCCCATTCAGCAACTTCGGGAGAAGCGCCTCCACTTTGGCTTCCAGATCGGGATCATCGACCTCCAGCAGAAATTCCGAGTGGCCCCTCTCCCGCATCAGGTTGCGCAGGCGTTCGTCCATGGTGATGCCCGCCGAGGCCACGCCGGCCGGCATGCTGGTGACCACTCCATGAAATCGGGAAGAAAGGAGCAGGTGGCACTGCCGCAGGATGCTCACCAACTGGTTCATGTCGAACTGGTCGGCGATAAAGCAGGGGGCCCCTCCCAGGCCATGGCCGATTTTCTCGCAGCTTATTCGATCCAGCGCCTCCATGCCGATCAGTACCGGAAACACCCGGTGATTTTTTCGGAATGCCTGGATGCCGCGGCTCCAGGCATCGATGTAGCGCTGAAAGGCGTCCCGGACCTCGCGGTTGTCGTGATGGAAGTAAATGGAACGGTAGTGGCTGGCCTTGTACAACCCCAACAGGGTACGCGCGGTGAACTTGGCCAGCGAAGGCCGCACCGGCCACCAGAAGGGGTTGATGGGGCAGAGCCCCAGGATCGGGGTGCGTCCATCCCAACCGGCGGCCTTCAACTGCTTTTCACCGTATTCCGGGCCGCGGGGTTCAAAGGTCCAGGCCGTATCGGTCCCCAACTCCGTCGACACCCCCAGTCCACCCAGAATGCTCTGGGACTCCTCGTTGCGGGTGATGACCAGCGAATCGGAACAGAAACGCCGGCACATGGATTTCAGAAAGCGGTCCATGTCGCCGGCTTCCGCCCCATATCCCACCGAAAGCCTGTTGTGGGCGGCAGCGATTCCCAGGCAGCCGATCATCATGGCGCTGAGGGCGTTGGCGAACTTGCTCTTGAACATCGAGCCTTCGCAGGCCAGAACCCCGTGATAGCGGCCGACCTCGCGAAAGAGGAAGGGTGGAAAGACATCCGGCAGCTTGACCTGGCGCACTGAATCGAAATAGCCGCGAGACCATTCCAGGTTGTGCGAAAGCACGCTCAACTCCAGGTTGGAGTCGCCCAGAACGTGGCGAACCTGGCGGATCATCTCCTGGACGCGGACATCGGCCCCGGTATTCCGGTTTCCGTTGTACCCGGCAAACAGCAGGCGCAGCGGGGTTCCAGGCGTCCAGGACTCCCCCGATCCCAGCATCCATCTCAGCTTGGAGATCTCGATCAGGCTGCTGACCCACAGCTCCAGTCCCAGATCCATCATGGGGCAGCCCCGGTCTCAGGCCATTCCCGGTAGGGATAGGTGAAGTGGTTCCTGGTGGCGAACCGATAGAGAGGATAGCAGTAATCGGTGAAACATGCGGGGCTGGTCCCCGTTTCCTGAACCACCCGGCTGTTGTCGAAGACCGTGTTCCAATGCAGGTAGGGAAGAAAGACCTGCATCAGGCTGGCCAGATAGCCGACCGAAGTTCCCCGGCGCCGGGCCAGCCAGCTCACCAGGGAGTTGACGGGGCGGATCAGCGAGGGGGCGTAGGTGGGCCGGCGGCGGTTTCGTACGGCGCTCAAGGCGTCGGTAATGTCCTGGCAGGTGGGAGAGCTTCTGCCGGAAGATAGGTGGTAGGTGTCGAAGCCGGGACTGTCTTTCTGGTGCAGACTCGCCACCGCCTCTGCCACGAAGTCGACGTTGACGATGTCCAGGCGGTCGCCGGCTCTGAGCGGCAGCAGCGGCAACCCTGCCAGGAAGGCGAAGGCCTGGACCATGTCGAACTGGGTGGTTTCCGCCCGCCGGCTGTCGCCCAGCACGATGCTGGGACGAAAGATGGTCAGCGGAGTTTCCGGCAGTAGCTCTCGGATCAGGTGTTCGCAGAACTTCTTGGTGCGGGCGTAGGGATCGTAGTCGGACCGGTTCCAGTCGATGGAGTGTTCTTCCTCGACGACTTCATCCTGGCGGGTTCCGGCCACCGCCACCGTGCTGATGTGGCTGAATCGCTTCAGGCCGTGGTCCGCCGAGATGGCTTGAGCCAGCTTCACGACTTCCAGGGTCCCTCGCAGATTGATGTTCAGGCAGGCCCGTTCCGATTTGCGGTTGAGCGAGGCCGCCACGTGCAGGATCGAGTCGGCGTTCTTGACCAGTTGGCGGTACTGGTCGGGACTGAAGCCGAATCCTTTTTCGGTGAGGTCCCCGGTCAGCACCTCGATGCCCGTGTTCAGATGGTGGCGGAAGGTGTCGAAGTCCAGGTGCAGTTGAAAGGCCCGCCAAAGGCGCTGGGCCGCGGCCTCACGGTTGGGGGCCCGGACCAGAAGGATGAGGCGCTGGCGGTGTTTTTCCAGCAACTCGGTGGCAATGTGAGCGCCGAGGTAGCCGGTGGATCCCGTCAGGAAGATACCCATATCGATTAGTACTGGCTCTGCCGGGCAGGGTAGACTCTGCCGCCCAACGGGCCTCCGGACGCATTGGCGGTTGCCGCCGCGGTGGAGGCGGGCTCCAGCTTGAAGTTGCGGGGGAGCAGGCCGGTGTCGGGACGGCGCCCTTCGATGATGGGATAGGTCCAGCGGCGCAACGCCGGCACGTGCAGGTTCACCCAGTAGTCGTACCAGTCGATGTTTTCCGGATGGTATCCGAAATCGGCGACTTCTTCACCGGGTAAGGCCGCCCCCAATTTGCGAATATTGTCGGCGGCAAAGAAGTACTCGTTGTCCAGAATGAAGGGCTGGTAGAGCTCGATGACCTTGTGAACACGGTCCAGGGCGCGTTGCTTTCGGGTGAGGCTGTCGTTCTTGACGGGGAGCACCCCGGTCACACGCTGAAGACCCTGAAGCAGGACCTTCAGGCGGGGGAGGGAAACGTTCCGGTAGCGGGCCTGGGAGACCGGGATGGTGTCGAAGCGGGCCCGGAGCCAGTGTTCCAGGCCTTCCAGGGACCGGTAGTACTTGCGATGGGCCAAGCCGGTCAGCTCGATGGTCCGGCGCATGTCGGCGGGATTGGTGGCCGAGGTCGCCAGTTGGTAGACCTTGTCGTGGCGCCGCTCGACCAGGGCTGCGGCCACCAGGGTGAGCCCTCGGCACACCAGGTCGACCGGGATGACATCCAGGCGCTTGCGCTTGTTGGAGGGGAGTTGCCGGAAGTAGGTGCTCAACAGGTAAGACAGCGGCGCCGTCGTGTTGACGCCCTCGTTCCAGCCCCGAAACGGCTGGCTGATGGAGGACTCCACAATGGAAGGTCTGACCACGGCAATGGGGAGATCCTGGGTGGCCAGCAGCGATTCTCCCAGGCTCTTGGTGAAGGTGTAGATATTGGGCCAGCCCCAGTGCTGAGCTCTCTCGATCCCGAATTCGATTCCGCGGTCGCGAATCCAGCGGGTCCGCTCCTTGCGAACCAGGCGCGAGGGGTCGCTCACGTTGGGCTTGCGGGCAATGACCCGGGCTTGGACTTCCTCGGTCACCGCCTCGCTGTCTCCTTCCCGGGTGATGCGCTCGATGGCTTGGTGGACCAACCGGTGTTCCTTGTAGACGTCGAAATCGGCCCGGCCGGCGGGAGTGTAGTTGGGAAGCAGCTCCTCCGGGACCCGCCCGTCGATGCGACCGTTGACGAAACAGGTGGAGACATGCAGCAGGGTGGCCCGTTTGCAGCGCTTCAGAAAGTCGATCAGGCCTATGACGCTGTCCACGTTGGTGGTCATTGCCAGGCGTATGTCCGGATTGAAATCGGTGAGGCCGGCCGAATTGACCACCAGGTCCAGGTCCTGGGCCAGGCGCGCCAGGGTGGCTTCGTTCAGTCCCAGATCGGGATCCCCGATATCCCCTTCCAGCACTTCCACCCGGTCCATGAGCATCCGGGGCAGCCGGTCGCCGAAGCGTTCGTGAAGGGGAGAAAAGGCGGGAGATTCGGAGACGATCTTTTCGAAGCGCTGCAGGGCGCTGCGCGAGCCCTGCCGTCGGATCAGCAGATAGATCCTTCCGATCTCCGGAAGATCTTGCAGCAGCATGGACAGCCAGACCTTGCCGATGAATCCCGTCCCGCCGATCAGCAGAATGTGCTTGCCGGCAAGGGCCTGGCGTACCGACAGGTTCTCGCCGTCGGCCCGGCGCCGGTGAAAATCCACCACCGGAGGCGCGGGGCTGCTTGTTTGCCGGGCCGTGGTTTGGATGTGCGGTTCCAGGGCGTTGGAGGAAAGCCCCGGCAGGCCGTCGATGAGAAAACTCTGGGAACCGAACGGTGCCCGATTCGGCTCGGGTTGCAGGGTGTCGGGGATGATGGGCGAATGCAGGCGCCCGGTGGCCAGTCCGTCCCGAAACTCCAACCGGTTGGAGACCAGGCTCCGGACGCCCAGATACTGCGCCAGGGGACGGAGGAGATGGTCCAGTTCCCGGCTGACCAGCACCACCTGATTGCCGGCGGCGCTCAACTCCTTTATGGCCTCAACCCCTTGGGGCTCGAGTTGGTTGCGCAGCTTGTACTGGAAATATTCTTCACCCAGCAGGTCCAGGCGGTCCCGGCTGGTGCCCCTCAG
>JAPOZE010000105.1:4116-5606 GCA_026706225.1 Acidobacteriota bacterium | reverse complement strand
CTGCTGGACTGGTTCATCGTGGTTGCCGCCAACGGCGCCATCGTCGGCTACGGGCTGCTGCTCTCCCGCCGCACCCGGCGTTCCTCCGACTGGCTGCTGGCCGCCAAGAGCCTGCCCTGGTGGATGGTGGGGCTGTCGATGTTCGCCACCGCCGTGGACAGCGGGGATTACGTGGCCGTGGTCGGCGGAGCCTACACCTTCGGACTCTCCAACCTGGCCACCTGGTGGCTGGGGCTGCCCATCGGCTGGATGGTGGCAGCCTACTTCGTATTCCTGCCGCTCTACCGCGGCGGCATGTTCACCAATGCCGAGTACCTGGAATACCGCTTCGGTCCGGGCGCCCGCCTGTTGAGCGCCTTCATTCAGATCCAGAACCGCACCAACGTCCTGGGCAACATCGCCTTCTCGCTCTACCTCACTTTCTCGATCCTGACCCATTGGGGGAGCTCCGCCTGGTGGCTGGTCGCTGCCATCGCCATGGCGGCCGCCCTCTACACGGCCACCGGCGGACTCCGATCGGTCGCCGCCACCGACGCGCTGCAGTCCATCGTGATGCTGGCGGCATCGGTCATCCTGTGGTGGGCTCTGTGGAGCGCGGTCGGGGGGTGGTCGGGCCTGGAGAGCCGATTCCAGCAGATCGATCCCCAACTGGCCCACACCATGCTGCACATCGGCCGGGACCAGCCGGGGGTGCCGGCCCCCCTGATCATCTTCGGCTGGGTCATCGTCCTGATAGCTTATTGCCTGGTGAACCACTCCCAATCCATGCGTCTGCTGGCGGCCCGTTCGGAGTGGGACCTCAAGACCGCCGCCCTGACCGCCAGCGTGGTGACCGTGGGCGTGATGTGGTTCAACATCACCCTGGGAATTCTCGGGAGAGCGGTCATGCCGGAGCTTTCGGCCCCCGACCAGATCTACCCGCTGCTGGTGCAGGAGTACCTGACCCCGGGACTGGTGGGGCTGGTGGTGGCGGGGGTGCTGGCGGGAGGGATTTCCACCTACGACTCCATCGGCTCCTCGCTGGCGGCCGTCTTCACCCGAGACGTCTACGCCCGGTTTCTGGTGAAGGGACAAAACGACGCCCACTACCTCAGGGTTTCCCGCTGGGCGACACCCTTCATCATCGCCGCCTCTTTCCTATACATTCCCTTTCTGCAGGACGGCATGGTCCGATTCTATCTGCGCATCACCAGCGTGACCGTGATGCCCCTGTTCACCATGTATGTCATGGGAACGCTGACTCCGGTCCATCGCCGGGCCGGGCTGGCGGGCCTGCTGGCCGGGATCGGCTACGGCCTCAGCGCCCTGTTGGGAGAAGTCCTGCAATGGCCCCTGCCCCTGTGGTGGACCAATACCTGGTGGGCCTATCTCTGGAGCCCGCTGGTTACCGCCGGGACCATGCTGGGGCTCAGTTGGCGATGGGGGTGGATGTCGGGCCGGGAGCTGCAGGGGCTCACCGTCCGCTTTGGCCATCGGGATCCCTCCGAGCG
>JAPOZE010000105.1:0-3720 GCA_026706225.1 Acidobacteriota bacterium | reverse complement strand
AGGGCCGAGCCTCGATGATCCGCTTGGCCATTTGCGGTCCGATCCCGGGCAGCGACGACAGTTGCTTTTGGCTGGCCGTGTTGATGTCCACGGTCTTGGACGGCATTTTCCCGGCCCCGTTCTTCTGAGGCGTGTCGGACTGACCCTTGATCGGATCCGCCTGAGCGGTGCCGGCGATGCTCGCCAGCGCGAGCAGCAAGGTCGAACAGACGATCGTAATAGTGTGCTTTCTCATTCAGATCCCCCTTTTGCTTCGGTTGGCAGGGAGGCATGGGCCCGCGGACGCACTCGGGCGCTAACCGGGCGACCGGCCCTGAAGTGCAGGCCGCAAAGGCAAACCTCACTGCCGATTGATGGAAGGTGTATGGTTTTTGAGGGAGGAGCGCTAGGCTATATCCGGCCTTTCGGGATGTCAACAAAAAAGGCCGCTTTTGTCGGTAGCCTGTGAAGTGACCGGTGTTCATAGCAGGTGAAGTGTCCGCTTTGGGAGAAGCGGCGTAGGATAGGCGTTTTGCCCAACCGGAAAGGGCAGGGCCCGGCCGCCTGCCCTTTCTGTTTTTGTCCTGTCTGACCGGTTGAGTTGACCCATGGCCACTATCGACTGGATCGTGCTTGCTGCCTACCTGGCAGTGGTCGCCTGGCTGGGAACCCGCCTGGCCCGACGGCAGACCGATACCGAGGCCTACTTCATCGGCGGGCGGTCCATCCCCTGGTGGGCGGTCGGCTGCTCCTTCTTCGGAACCTCCATCAGCACCGCGACCTTCCTGGCTCTCCCGGGACAGGCCTACGGCGGGGATTGGCGGCCCCATCTCGCCAACCTGATGCTGCCACTGGCCGCCATCTTCATCGCCCTGGTGGTGATTCCCTTCTACCGGCAGCACGTCCGCATGAGCGCCTACGAGTTCCTGGAGGAGCGCTTCGGCTACGGCGCCCGCTGCTACACCTCCTGCTTCTACCTGATCAGCCGCCTGTTTCGCTCCGGACTGGTCCTCTTCCTGATGGCCAAGGCCATCGGCGCCATGACCGGATGGAGCCCCTTCACCATCGTGCTGGTCGCCGGCGTCATCGCCCTGGTCTACACCATTCTGGGAGGCCTGGAGGCCGTGATCTGGACCGACGTGATCCAGTCGGTGACTCTGTTCGGCGGGGGGCTCTTCTGTGTGGCCATGCTGTGGTTCGGAGAGGACGGAAGCGCCCAGCTTCTGAGCGTTGCCAATGAATCGGACAAGTTCAGGATCGTGGACTGGTCACTGGATCTGAGCCAGATGACCGTACTCGTCACCGTCGCCTACGGCGCCTTCGGCTTCCTCAGCAACTACACCGTCCAGCAGGATGCCGCCCAGCGGTACCTGGCCTCGCCCTCGACTCGCGAAGCCCAGAAGGCCATCTGGTTCGGAGCCATCGGTTGCGTGGTGACCTGGAACCTCTTCATGCTGATCGGCAGCCTGCTCTATTCCTACTACAGCCTGCACCCCGCCGAGCTGCCGGCTCACATTGCGGCCAGTGAAACCGAGGTGTTCCCCTGGTTCGTGGTGACCCGGATTCCGGCGGGGATGACCGGCGTGATCCTGGCCGGCATGTGCGCGGCGGCCATGTCCAGCCTGGACACCATGATCAACAGCATGGCCATGGTGACGGTAAGGGACTTCTACCTCCACTTCCGGCCCGAGGCCAGCGACCGTTCCCAGTTGATCCTGGGCAGGGCCGCCTCGGCGTTTTGGGGGCTGCTCGGTCTGGGCGCGGGACTGGTGCTGCTGCTGGGTGTGGAACAGGCGCTGCAGTTCAGCTTTACCGTCTTCTCGATTCTGGGCGGAGGGTTGTTCGGAATGTTTCTGCTGGCCTTCTTCGTGAAGCGGGCCCACGCCCTGGGGGTGTATGTCGGCCTGGCCTGCGGCGTGCTGATCTCGGCCTGGACCCTGATCGACCAGGCCCTTGCCTGGGCGGGCGCCGAGCTGGGACTGGCCTGGGCCGCCCAACTCGCCGAGACCCTGCGCTATCCCTTCCATCCCTGGCTGACCCTCTTCCTGGCCAACCTGGTCTCCTTTACCGTCGGATGGGCCGCCAGCCTCATCCTCCCTGACATCCGCAAGCGGCGGAATCCCAGGTGAGTGCGGCCAAGGCCAACTGGAAGCGTAGAGGAACCGGTCAGACCTTCCGGTATCGTATCGCCCGGAATACCTGCATTCCGGTCGTGCTCCGGCACCTCGGCCGTGGAATGACCGGCCTCTTCGGCAGTGCGGGCGGTGGCCCTCTGCCGAATCGCCCATCCGGCTCGATATGCCACAGGAGGATCATTGTTGCAACCGAAGTGCCTGGTAGTGGGATCGGTTCTTCTGCTGACGAGCTTTGCCGGGCAGGCACCGGCCGGCCAGGCAGACTCCACCGGCGTGGTCGATCCGGCTCTCATTGACGGTCCGCCGGCTCCCGTTCCACCGGCCGTGATGACCCGCGACGAGCGGGGCCGGGCGACGGTTCGTGCGATCAGGCTGGACGAGAGCATCCAGCTCGACGGCGTGCTGGACGAGGCCGTCTACGGGACGGTTCCCGCCATCGGCGGCTTCATTCAACTGACGCCGGACACGGGAGCCGCGGCGACCGAGCGGACCGAGGCGTGGATCCTGTTCGACGAGACCAATGTCTACGTCTCGGCGCGGGTCTGGGACTCGGCCCCCGAGAGCCAGTGGGTCGCCAACGAGATGCGCCGCGACACCAGCCAGCTCCGTCAGAACGACACGTTCGCCGTGCTGTTCGATACGTTTTACGACCGCCGCAACGCAGTCCACTTCTACACCAATCCACTCGGCGCCCGCGCAGACCAGCAGTTCACGAACGAGGGCAATCCGAACGCGGACTGGAACCCGGTCTGGGACGTGCGTACCGGCCGCTTCGACGGCGGCTGGACGGTGGAGATGCAGATCCCGTTCAAGACCCTGCGCTACCGCTCGGATCCGCCTCATATCTGGGGCGTTCAGCTCCGCCGCGCCATCCGGCGCAAGAACGAGTGGGTCTATCTGACGCGGTTGCCCGTCGCGTCCGGAGCCGGCGGCGGTGCTCGCGGGATGTTCCGCGTCTCGCAAGCCGGTTCGCTGGTTGGCCTCGAGCCTCCAGCGGCGGGCCGCAACATCGAGCTCAAACCCTATGCCATCGGCGGCGTGACCACGGACAGGGCCGCGATCCCGATGAAGATCAACGAGGTCAGCGCCGACGGCGGCATCGACGTCAAGTACGGCATCACGCAGAACCTGACCGCGGACTTCACCTGGAACACCGACTTCGCCCAGGTCGAGGTGGACGAGCGGCAGGTGAACCTGACCCGCTTCCCGCTGTTCTTTCCGGAGAAGCGGGAGTTCTTCCTCGAAGGACGGGGCATCTTCGGCTTCGCCACCGGCGGCTTCACGCGCGGCACCAGCGCGGCCCGCCGGCAGGTCCCCGGGTTCTTCGGCGACGTGAACGTGCCGCAGCTCTTCTACAGCCGGAAGATCGGGCTGGAGGAGGGCCGCGTGGTGCCGATCATGGGCGGAGCTCGGGTCACCGGCAAGGTTGGAAGGTTCGATGTCGGGCTGCTGAACATCCACGCCGGCGAGGAGTCGGTCTCGGACTCCTCGCCGACCAATTTCTCGGTCCTCCGTCTCCGGCGCGACATTCTGCGGCGCAGCTCCGTGGGCGCGATGTTCACCAACCGCTCGGTCTCCCGGGTGGGGCCGGGCTCCAGCCAGGCCT
>JAPOZE010000455.1 GCA_026706225.1 Acidobacteriota bacterium | reverse complement strand
CCAAGAAGGTCGAGGACCTTCTGGAGACCCGGCTCATGCTGGAAACCCAGACGGCTTTCTCGGCTGCCCGCAAAGCCACCCCGGCCAACCTGGAAGCCATGGAAGCGACGATTCAGGGCATGGAGAGCTCCGTGGACCTCCCGGACCGCTACCTGCGATTCGACCTGGAATTTCACCTGCTGGTGGCTCAGGCAACCCAGAACACCATCCTGCACCACCTCGTCAGCATGACCCGGGGCTATCTCCAGGCCTGGATCAAGGAGAGCCTGGTCTCCCCCCTTTCCGGCCCCCAAGACCGGCATCGAGCCCAATCCTCCATCCGGGAGCACCGGGCCATCCTCATGGCCCTGAAATCGGGTCGAGCCGAGCAGGCCCGCCAGGCCATGAAGGCCCACATTCTTTCCAGCAGCGCCGACCTGCACCAGCACCTCGAACAGACCTCGGCTTGAGGGCCTCCATCAAGCCCGACGGGCCTCCACAGGAGTCATCCGACCCATCGGCGCACCAAGGCGCCGGTATCGAATTTTGTTGATTTCCAACCGGTCGCACGATAGAATCCGTGACCCGAGTGGGCGAAAGCCCACTTTTTTGTTGCCTCTCAGCCTGCGGGAAGCGAAGGATCTGCGGCTTGCTGTCGCCCGAGAAAACAACGGCTCTCATCGACGAGGTGGTTCGGGCCGAGGGGTTCGACCTCGTAGAGGTTGAGTTGAAGGGTTCCCCGGGGCGGCGGGTTCTGCGGATTTTCATCGACCGGGCAGGAGGAATCAATCACGACGACTGCGCTCGAATCAGCCACCTGGTGGGCCCGCTGCTCGAGGTCGAGGAAGCCGTTGCCGGGAGCTACACGCTGGAAGTATCCTCACCGGGCCTGAACCGACGGCTGCGCACGCCGGGGGAGTTCCGGCGTTTTGCGGGCCGGCTGGTCAAAATCTCCACCCGGGAGGCCGTGGAAGGCTCGCGGCATTTCCGTGGAAGGCTGCTCGGCATGAAGGGGACCCGGGTGGCCGTGGAGCGGAGAGATGCAACTTCGGTATTGATTCCACTGGAAGTCGTCGCCAAGGCCCAGTTGGATTTCGACTTCTAGTGTTCTGTCTCGGAAACGGGGCTGCCCTGTTTCCGAGCGCAACGGAGCATTCATGAGCACTTTGCTCTTCCAACACATCGACCTTCTCAGCAAGGAAAAGGGGATCGATCCGGAGATCGTGGTCAGCGCCGTGGAAGATGCGATTCTGGTGGCCACCCGCAAGTACTACAAGTCCACCGAGGAATTGACCTCCTCCTTCAACAAGGACACCGGCCGGGTCGAGGTTCACGCGGTCAAGCAGATCGTCGAGACGGTCACCGACCCCACCCACGAAATCTCCCTCTCCGAGGCCCGGCGAATCGATCCCGCCGCGGAGATCGATGGAGAGGTGAAAATAGAGAAACCCACCGATGTGCTGGGGCGCATTGCCGCCCAGACGGCCAAGCAGGTGATTCTGCAGAAGGTTCGCGAGGCGGAACGGGAGAGCATCTTCGAAGAATACAGCCAGCGGCTCGGCGAGGTGGTCACCTGTCTGGTCAAGCGGACCGAAGGCCCCGACGTGATTGTCGACCTGGGAACGGCGGAGGGTCGACTTCCCAGGCGAGAGCAGTCGCGCCTGGAGAGCTTCACCATGGGCGACAGAATCCGCGTGGTCATCATCAAGGTGGAGAAACCTTCCAGAGGCCCCCAGGTCATTGTTTCCCGCATCGATCCGGCCTTGCTGGCCAAGCTGTTTGAAATGGAAGTGCCGGAGATCTACGACGGGACGGTCACCATTCGGGCCGCTGCCAGAGATACGGGGGAACGATCCAAGATCGCCGTGTCCTCCCGCGACAAGGACGTCGACCCGGTGGGGGCCTGCGTGGGAATGAAAGGGTCGAGAGTTCAGGCCATCATCCGTGAACTCCACGGAGAGAAGATCGACATCATTCCCTACTCCGAGGACACCATCAACTTCGTGATGAACGCCTTGAGCCCGGCCAAGATCAGCCGCGCCTCCGTCCTGGATGCCGAGGACCGGCACCTGGAAGTCATCGTGGAAACGGATCAGTTGTCGCTGGCTATCGGGAAAAAGGGCCAGAACGTGCGCTTGGCGGCAAAGTTGACGGGGTGGAAAATCGACATCAAGAGCGAAGAGGAGAAGCGGGCCGAGATTGAAGATCAGATGGCTCTGCTGTCAGCCAGGACACCGCTCTCCGAGTTGCCGGCCCTTTCTCCGGGCATTCTGGCCAAGCTCACGGAAAGCGGTATCGAGACCATCGAGGAGCTGGCGGACACTCCCATTGCCGATCTGACCGACATCAAGGGCGTTGGTCCCAAGAGCGCCGAAAAGATTATCGCTTCGGTAAAGGAATACTACATTCGATATACCGAAGCCGTCGAAGCCAGAAGGGCGGCCGAAGCCGAAAAGAGGGCCGAAGAGGAGAGGGCCAGGAGGGAGGCCGAAGCCCGCCAGGCCGAAGAGCAGGCTGAGGAAGCCGAAGGCTCGCTCCAGGCCTCCGACCCTTCGGAAGCCTCCACGGAGGAAGCCGCTGGCGCAGAGGCGGAGAGTACAACGGCGCGGACAGGCTCGGACGAAAACGGACCTGGAACCGATGAGGAGGAAATCGGGGGCAGCTAACGACTGCCTGCGGAGGTTTCGTGAGCGAAAAGACCCGGTTGTTGAAACTGGCGCCGGAGATCAAGGTCGGGGTCAAGGAGATCGTCGCCTACCTGAAGCAGGAGGGGATGAAGAGGGTCTCGGCCAGCAGTTTCGTGGGGGCCGAAGTCGTCCAGGACATCAAGGACCACTTCTCCGGCAAAAAAGCGCAGAAGGCGAAGGCAGCCGCACCGGAGCAACCGGCACCGGCTGAAACCGCGGAGAAGCCCCAACCGGCGACGGAAGCCCCGGCCAGGACCGAGGAGGCACCTGAGCCGGCCGCGGTCGAGACGGCGCCGTCGGACGCCCCTCCCGAAACCGCCCCGACGACGGTCGTGGAGGCCAAACCCGGGCCTGCCGTTCCCGAGATTGTCCCGGCGGCGGCACCCCCGGCCACCTCTCCACCGGTCACTGACCCACCGGCCGTCATTGTGCAGCCGGCCGCCAAATTGGATCCGGTGAGCGCAAAACCGGCCCCCGCGCCCGGCACGGTTGCGCCGCCCAGGAAGCCCGCCGGCCTGGAGCGGCCTTCGCCGACCGAAACCATCCGCCAACACCTTTCCAGATCGGGCCAGATCCGGACCCGGCCGTTTCTTTCCCGGTCCCGCCAGGGAGCGCCGGCCCGGCCTCTCAGCCCTCCCACGGGAACCAGGCCGACTTCCGGCTTCCCACCGCAGCGCAGGCCTCTGACCCCGTTTCCCGGCCGACCGCCCGGTCCCGGCGGGCCGCCCCGGGACCACCGCCGGGGCAGGCCGGGCGGGCGGCGTCATGGCGGGCGGCATGAGTCTCGGGAAGGCAGATTCGCTGCACGGCAGGCGCCGTCCGTAGCCCGGCCCGAACCCTTTCAGCCCATTCCCATCAACCGCTCCGTCACCCTGACCGAGGGCGTCACCATCAAGGAGCTGGGGGAACGGCTGGAAGTCAAAGCCAAGGATCTGATCAAGCGGCTGCTGGACAAGGGTATCTTCGCCACCATGAACCAGACCTTGGACGAGACTCTGGCCAAGGACCTGAGCGCGGATTTCGGCGCGGAAGCCTCTATCGTCAGTTTCGAGGAAGACGCCGAGTATGAAGCCATTGCCGAGGAAAAATCGGAGAACATCGCGCCGCGACCGCCGGTGGTGACCATCATGGGCCACGTCGACCACGGCAAGACCTCCCTGCTGGATGCGATTCGCGAAACCGACGTTACCTCCCAGGAAGCCGGTGGCATCACCCAGCACATCGGCGCCTACCAGGTCGAAAAGAACCAGCGCATGATCACCTTCCTGGACACCCCGGGCCATGAAGCTTTCACCATGATGCGGGCCCGGGGAGCCAAGGTGACCGACATCGTCGTCCTGGTGGTGGCGGCCGACGACGGCGTGATGCCGCAAACGCTGGAGGCCATCAACCATGCCCGGGCCGCCAAGGTTCCCATCGTCGTGGCCATCAACAAGATCGATCGGCCCAATGCCCAGGTGGACACGGTCAAGAAAAGCCTGGCCGCCAACGGGTTGACACCTGAAGACTGGGGCGGAGACACGGTAACCGTGGAAGTGTCGGCCATAGAGAAGACCAACCTGGACCTCCTGCTGGAGATGATTCTGCTGGTCGCCGATCTGCAGGGCCTGAAGGCCAACCCCCAGCGAACGGCCATGGGAACGATCGTGGAAGCCAAGCTCGACCGAGGCAGAGGACCGGTGGCAACCGTCCTGGTTCAGAACGGCACGCTGACGGTCGGGGATTCCTTTATCGCCGGCCCGGTCACGGGAAAGGTCAGAGCCATGCTGGATTTCCACGGCACGCCGGTGCAAGCCGCCG
This sequence comes from Acidobacteriota bacterium, assembly GCA_026706225.1. The sequence goes on along the minus strand of JAPOZE010000455.1, from coordinate 1,153 downwards.
TTCCCGCCATGCCGGTCGAGGTCCTGGGACTTGAATCGGTTCCCCATGCCGGCGACCTGTTCCAGGTGCTCAGCGATGCAAGCAGGACCAGGCAGATCGGCAACCTGCGCCAATCGAAGCTTCGGGAGAGCCAACTGGCCAAGACGGCCCGCCTCACGCCGGAACACCTGCATGAGCAGATGAGCGAAGGCGTGGTCAAGGAGCTTCCCACCATTCTGAAGGCCGACGTGCAGGGTTCGGTGGAAGTCGTCTCGGAGACCCTCTCCAAGCTCAGCAACGACAAGGTCAAGGTGAAAATCATCGACCGCGGCACCGGAGCCATCACCGAAACCAACGTGCTGCTGGCCTCCGCCTCCAATGCCGTCATCGTCGGATTCAACGTCAGGCCGGAGAAGAAGGCGGGCGAACTGGCCTCGCAGGAGGGTGTCGACATTCGCCTGCATACCGTGATCTACAAAATCAGTGAAGAGATCCGGAACGCCATGCTGGGCCTGCTGGACCACACCTTCAAGGAAATCTGGCAAGGCACCGCCCAGGTCAGAATGACCTTCAAGGTTCCCAAGGCGGGCGTGGTGGCCGGCTGCTATATTTCGGACGGGAAAGTTTCCCGAAACTCCAAGGCGCGGTTGCTGCGAGACAATGTCGTGATCTACGAAGGCAAGATCGCCTCCCTGAGGCGCTTCAAGGACGACGCCGGGGAAGTGCGCTCGGGGCTGGAATGCGGCATCGGCCTGGAGCGGTTCAGCGACATCAAGAACGACGACGTCATCGAAGCCTTCACCATGGAGAAGGTCGCCCCGCAGATGGATTGAGGCCGTCCCGGCTCCACCCAAGCCCGCCATGAACATCGGCTTGCTCACCCTGGAAGTCGTCCTCCCCTACGCCCAGTCGCTCAAAGACAAACGCCAGGTGATTCGCAGCCTGCGGGACCGTCTCAAGAAGTTCAATGTCTCCGTAGCCGAATGCGGACACCAGGACCTCTGGCAGCGGTCGACCCTGGGCATCGTTGCCATCGCTTCCGACCACGTCATCCTCGAACGAACCCTGCAGACTGTAACCGATGAAGCCGAAAAAATCCTGGACGGAAATCTGGCTCATTGCCAGATAGAGTTTCTATGAAATCCCCCTCCAGACGGCCGGGACGAGTCGGCGA
>JAPOZE010000089.1:1123-5621 GCA_026706225.1 Acidobacteriota bacterium | reverse complement strand
AGGTCGCCATTGACCGGGCCTCGATCATGGGTTGTCTGTTCCTGGCCGGTCTCTACCTGGACCGGGACCGGAACCTGCTCCACTCCCTTTGCCTGGCGGCCTGGTGGGTCCTCCTGGAAGATCCCGGGTGGCTGGACGACTCGGGGTTCCAACTCTCTTTCTCGGCCGCGCTGGCGATCGCCGTGGTGGGACTCCCTCTGCTGCGCCGCACCACTCAACCCTGCAAGGAAGCTCTCCGGTCCTTGGAGTCCGTCCACCTGGATCGCAACCTGTCCCCTCGACTGGCCGCCTGGCGGGTCGGCTTGAGACTCCGCGGCTCCAATTTGGCGGCCTCTTTGGGCATGCCACGATCGACCGCCTGCCTCCGCCTGGTGGTCTGGCCCTACAAGCTCCTGCTGGGACTTCTGGACATCGCCCTGGTTTCCATCGCCATCCAGGCGGTGCTCCTGGTTCCTTTGATGGTCTATTTCCACCGGGTGGTGTTACCGGTCATTTTCCTCAATATGCTGGTCATTCCCCTGGTCGGAATGATCATACCCCTTGGATTTTCCACCCTGGCTCTGGCCGGTCTATTCCCCCAGGCCGCCTGGCCGCTCGGTTGGATCTGCGGACTGCTGGCCGAATGCCTCCTGAGCCTCAACCGCACCTTTGCCGAAATCCCCTGGCTCGGATTTTCCCCGCCCCAGGTTCCCCTGGGCTGGGTGGTGGCCTACTACGGCTCCCTGGCCCTGTGGGTGGGCACTCGGGTCCCCCGGCTCCTGAGGCTGCTCGGCGGCTCCATCTGGTTTGCCTCCCTGGTCGTCCTGCTGTGGGGCCCGCCGGAAACCAAATCGGGATCGCGGGAGTTGGGCTTGACCTTTCTGGACGTGCGTCAGGGAGACTGCCTCCTGGTAAGCTGGCCCAACGGCAGGCACCTCCTGGTGGACGGCGGTGGCAGTTGGGCCGGGCCCGGCCACCCCTCCAAAGCCGGGGCGACGGCTTTCGATGTTGGAGAGCAGGTGGTTGCGCCCTATCTCTGGAACCGGGGTGTCCGCTCTCTGGAAGCCGTGGTCCTGACCCATGCTCACCAGGACCACATGGGGGGGCTCGACTACATTCTGGATCACTTCGAGGTCAAGGAGTTCTGGCTCGGAAACAGCGTTGTCGGTCCGGATTTGCGTGAACTGCTCAAGAAAGCGGCGGACCGCGGCCTCAAAATCAGGGCATTCCAGGCCGGGGACACACTCGATCTTCATGGCTCCGGATTCGAGTTCCTGAACCCCGGCTGCGGCCCCGCCGATGAAAATATCAACAACGACTCCCTGGTTATGCGAATGACCTACGGCCGGCGCTCTTTTCTGTTGACCGGCGATATCGAGGAGCCTGCGGAGGAATGCCTGGCGGCCCTCGGGACCGGCCTCCAATCCGATGTCTTGAAGGTGGCCCACCACGGAAGCGGGACCTCGACCTCCTCCCACTTCCTGAATGAAGTGAATCCGGCGATTGCCGTAATTTCGGCCGGCAAGGTCAACCCCTTCGGCCATCCTCACCCTGAAGTAGTCAGGCGTCTGAAGACCTTCCCGCTGCAATTGTTCCGCACCGACCGACAGGGGGCCGTCACCATCAGCACCGACGGAGGCTACCTTCGCACGGGCACCTTCCTCTCGGAGGCGGGGCAATCGTCGGGCTTCAATCGATAAGGAAGCGGCGTTGAGTCAGCAGCGGGGCGGTGGCAGCGGTTGTGTGCGGCAATCGACGGCCGGGATTGCCGAATGGGAGCCGGCAGCGATCGCCAGCTTGTCCATCAGTCGGACAGGAACTTCACCTCGCTGCCGAACCTGCGGTACTGCTTGAATTGGATGACGTTTCTGGTGTGGAGCTTTGCGGAACGATTCTCCAACAGGACCTCGGCACGGACCGGAAGCCAGTGCTGCTGTCCCGCGATCTCGACCTGATTGTATTCGGTGGAACCCTCGGAGCGGGTAATGGGAAAGTTCTCGGGAATTCTGTAGGCCCGCTCCTTGATCTGCACGACCTGCAGCGAGCCGGGGTCGATCCAGCATCGCCCCCGATAGGGCGTGACCACGCCCAGCTCAGTGGTTCCTTCCCTGAAAATGATGCTTCTCTTGGAGGTTTCCTTGGGCACGCGAAAACCGACGCGCACCGTGGGCGAGCCCCGACTGTGGTCGATCCCCTCAAAGCGAAATTGGGTGCCGGTGGCCGGGTCGAAGAGGTAGTTCAACGAAGAGCCGAACTCACCGGTGGAGGTCGTTCCTTTCAGCGATTCCAGCGTGGCATCGGAGGCCGCCGAGCGATTCCCGACCGACACCAGCTTATAGTGCTCCTGCTTGTCGTAATAGGTCAGTTCCGCCACGAAGTTGTCCACCCGCACCCAACCGGTTCTTGGGAGGCGGCGAAGGTAGCGCTGAGTGATCTGGGTGCAGATGAAATTGGGCAGGTTTTCGGTGTAGGCCATGGCGGTGCTGCGCACCTGTTCCAGGAATTCCGGCCAGGTTTCCCGGTCCGGCAATCCGGAGCGCTCAGGCGTCGCGGCCGGCGCGCCGGTGGCAGCCGCCGCAGAAATCGCTGCCGGTTTGGGAGTCGCGGCCAAACCCGCTGCCGACGGCTCGGTTGCTGCCGGTTCGGCCGGAAGTGGTATGAAGACCGGCGGCGGCGGCTCGACTCCCGGCGGCGGTCTCAGAACGGATTCCGGCGCCCCGCTTGAGCGGTATTCCTCAACGGCCCGGATGATGGCGGGATCGGCCTGGCGCGCCTTCAGCTCCTGAAGGAGGATGTCCTTGACACGAAAGCCGATCCCCCTCTCCCGGATCAACTCCACCACCCGTTGCGAAGTCACCGCTCCGATGCGGGTAGTGGTGACCAGAGCCAGAAGTTCGTCCTGGCTGATCGGACCCTGGGCCGTCGAATGGTTCAAGGGCGCTCCGATCAGAATGATCGGAAGCAGGCATCCCAAAACGCAACGGGTCGAAGGTGACACGGCTGAAAATGTGCTATTCGTGATGTTTGCAGCGACCTGGCGAGACCTGCGGGCCAGGGGGTTACCTCCCGCGAATGCTGCTGCTGGCTGCGGCACGGCTCTGTTGAGCCGCTGACCCGGCAGCAATACTGCTGGAGGTGGAAGTCGATGCCGAAGATCGGTGGACACTGGTTGTGACGGGCGTATAAGTCGAGGAGCCCGCGTTGCTGAGGCTGGAACGACCATACCCTCTGGATGCGTAGACGGGACCATACGACCGCCAGGTGGGACAATAGTTGCCGTAGGCAAGACCGTAAGGAGACCTCAGAAGGGTGTGGAAGGGAATGAAGGTGTACATCCGGGAAAACGGGTCATAGATCCAACCCCCGTTCGACCTCAGGCCATACCTGGACAGGGCCGACCGAGACATCCACGAGGGAATCTTGGCGTTGGCCGCAATCAGTGCGACCGCCCGTTTTCGACTCCAGCGATCGATTTCGTCGACGTGCTCCTTCCCCACCTTGGTGAAGTGCAATCGCCGTCTCGCGGAACGGTTCAGATCAAAGGCCTTGCCCGACTTCAGAACTGCGACCTTGGCCTGGTCCTGCAACCATTTCAGCTTACCGGAATGGACCGTTACCCGAACCTCGCCCGCGGAACCCACCTCAAAGCGATACAAGCCCTTTTTGAGGACTCTGAGATCTCCGGACGGCGTCAGGATATGAAGTCGGTGGACCTTGCGACGCAGGCTCAGCGACTCCAGGATGGCAGTGCCTTCTTCCAGAGCAAACCGCATGTCGTCGAAACCGGTCGCCAAAACTCGAACCCGGCTGTTTTCCGCCACCCTCAGGTAGGTTCCCGGGTTGAGCAGCATCTCCACCCTCTGGTCCCCTTCCGTCTGAAGCACGTCCCCCTCGACGAGCTGATCCCGGGGCGTGACCAGCCGCGCCTCGGAGAGTTCGAGATTGCTGACGCTGGGCTTACCTTCCACGTGGTTGATCATGCCCGACTTGGCCGAGACAAAGTAAGCGGACGTCTCGGTAGCATTCACCGCTCCTGTGCTGGCAAGCAACAGGACGACGAGCCCAAGGATGACTTTTGGTTGCAGCATGGTATCGCTCCCGGGAATAACCTGCGGATTCCACAACGCGTTTTGTGCTTTTTTCCCTTTCGGATCAATCAAGTTTAGACCAATTTTCCGGGTTAGTAAAGAAACATCGGCTTCCCGCCCACATGGCGCACCCTGGGACGATAGCCGCATAGTTCACCCGCGCGCGGCTGCCCGGGCTTCCTCGGAAGTTTCGGCGGCGGGTCGAGAGAGCCTGATCGCCGCCTGGGCCGCGGCCAGACGGGCAATGGGAACACGAAAGGGGGAGCAGCTCACGTAGTCCTGCTCCAGTTGATGGCAGAACTCGATGGTGGCGGGATCGCCCCCATGTTCGCCGCAGATCCCGATCTTGATTTCAGGCCGGGTGGCCCTGCCCTTGGCCACGGCAATCTTCATCAACGCTCCAACCCCGGCAATATCGAGGGACTGGAAGG
>JAPOZE010000089.1:0-1093 GCA_026706225.1 Acidobacteriota bacterium | reverse complement strand
GGAAGGGATCCCTGGGATAAATGTCGCGCTGCAGATAGGGCACCAGGACCCGGTCGGCATCATCGCGGCTCAAAGCCAGGGTGGTTTGAGTCAAGTCATTGGTTCCGAAGCTGAAGAAGTCGGCCGAGCCCGCAATTTCGTCCGCGGTGAGAGCCCCCCTGGGAACCTCGATCATGGTGCCCACCTGGTAATCGATCTCCAGTTTCCGGGAGTCCATCACCTGCCGGGCCACTTGCCGCACGATCCCGGCCTGATCTTCCAGTTCCTTGACGTTGCCGACCAGGGGAATCATGATCTCCGGTACGGCTTTCTTCCCTCGACCGATGACGTTGGCGGCCGCCTCGAAGATCGCCTGCGCCTGCATCCGGGTGATTTCGGGATAGACGACCCCCAGGCGGCAGCCGCGAAATCCAATCATGGGATTGAACTCGTGAAATGAATCCACTTTCGCCTTGACCGCCTCAAAGGAAACACCCATGTCCGAAGCCAATTCCCTTTGGGCCGACGCCTCGTGAGGCAAAAACTCGTGGAGAGGCGGATCAAGGGTTCGGATGGTGACCGGCCTGCCTTCCATCACTTCGAAAATATGCTCAAAATCCTCCCGTTGCAGGGGCAAGAGCTTGGACAAGGCGCGTTCCCGCATTTCCGGGGTTGAAGCCAGAATCATTTCCCGCATCGGGCCGATTTCTCCCTCGCCGAAAAACATGTGCTCGGTTCGGCACAATCCGATCCCGCCTGCCCCGAACGCAATGGCAGCCGCGGCCTGGTCCGCCTGGTCCGCGTTGGCTCGGATCTCGAGGGTGCGAACCCGGTCCGCCCATTCCATCAGTTTCCGATACTGCCGGTAGACCCGGGCCTCCTTCTTCTCAGGCACCTGGTGCAGGAGAACCTGGATGACCTCCGAGTCACGCGCCGCAATGGGCCCCTGGATCACCTCGCCGGTGGTTCCGTCCAATGACAGGAAGTCACCCTCCCGGATGACCCGTCCGTTGACTCGCATCTGGCGTTGAGAGTAATCGATGGCCAGGGCGCTGCAGCCGGCAACGCACACCTTGCCCATTTGCCTGGCAACCAGAGCCGCATGGGAGGTCGT
>JAPOZE010000250.1 GCA_026706225.1 Acidobacteriota bacterium | reverse complement strand
TTGAGAAAGTTGATGATGCCGCCTTCCTGATGGAGCCGGAGCATCATGCCGGGAATTTCAATCGGGATGGTCCGATCCCTGGTGGCGTTGCGAAGCACCTGCGCCTGAATGTTCAATTCCAATCGGTCGCTCTCCTCGATGGAGTCGGTATCGGCAATGACACACAGAAGCCCCAGGTTTATGGCGTTGCGAAAGAAGATCCGGGCGAAGGACTTGGCGATGACGGCTCGCAGGTGGGAGTGCTTGAGCGCCACCGCCGCCGTCTCGCGCGAGCTCCCGCAGCCGAAGTTGTGACCGGCCACCACGAAGTCGCCGGGTTGAACTTGCTGTCGGAACTCCGGACGATACTCGATGAAGCAGGCCTTGGCCAACTCCTTGGGGTCGGTGGTGATGTTGTAACGGCCCGGAGTGATCAGGTCCGTGTTGATGTTGTCCCCGAACTTCCAGTTCATCGGACAGGGAACCTCGCTCAGGCGACGTACCTTCTGGGGTCGGTAATGATGCCCGTCAAGGCCGAAGCCGCTGCGGTCGCGGGGCTGGCCAGGTAAATTTTGGCCGTGGGGCTGCCCATTCGTCCCTCGAAGTTGCGGTTGCTGGTGGAAACACACACCTCGTTGTCGTAGAGCACGCCACCGGACCGGCCCAGGCAGGGCCCGCAACCGGGACTGGAGACCACCGCCCCGAAGTTGACGAACTCCTCTACGTACCCTCTCTGGAGCGCCTGCAGGTAGACCCGGCGCGAGGCCGGGGTGACAATGGCTCGCAATCCCTCTTTCACCCGCTTCCCCTTCCACATGCGGTGAACAACCTCCAGGTCCTCAATGCGGCAATTGGTGCAGGATCCGATAAAGACCTGATCCACCGCAACCTCCTCGCTTTCGACCTGTTCCACCGGCACGTCGTTGTCGAGGGCGATCCACCGCAACCTCCTCGCTTTCGACCTGTTCCACCGGCACGTCGTTGTCGATGTCCGGGGGGCAGGCGATCATGGGTTTCAGATCCGAAACATCGAAATGAAGCTCCCGTTCGAAGGAAGCCCCCGGGTCGCTGCGCAAGGGTTCGAAGTCCACCAGTCGATCGTTGTCCTCGAGATAGGCTCGAGTCTGGTCGTCAGGGGCCACCACGGCTGCCTTGGCTCCCATTTCGGCGCTCATATTGGTCAGCGTCAAGCGGGCCGGGACGTTGAAGCCTTCCACCGTGGGCCCCGCGTATTCGATGACCCGATAGTTGGCCCCGTCAGGCCCCATCTCCTTGGCCACGGCCAGCACGACATCCTTGGAGTAGCACCCCCTTGGCAGACCGCCGCTGACAGTGACCCGGATCGTCCGGGGAACCCGAAACCAGCTCCTGCCGGTGGCCATGGCAATGGCCGCGTCGGTGGAACCCACCCCGATGGTGAGGGCTCCCAGGCCGCCGCCGGTGGGGCTGTGGGAGTCTGCGCCCAGGATGAGGTTGCCCGGATTGATCAAACGTTCCGACATGACCTGGTGGCAAACCCCGTCATAGACCACCGGAATCCCCTGTTCGTCGGCAAACTCTCTGATACGGCTCTGCAACTTGGACATGGCCACGCTGGGGCTCGGAAAGGCATGGTCAAAGGGAATGAAGATCTTTTTGGGGTCGAAAACCTGTTCGGCGATCTGGTAAAAGGGCTCCAAGGCCCAGGCACAGGTGGTGTCATGGGCCATGACCAGGTCCAGATCGGCCAGGATGAAATCCCCGGCTCGCACGGCTCTCCCGCAGTGGTTGGAGAATATCTTTTCCGCCAGTGTCTGAGCCATTTGCGTTCTGGTGCGCACCGCAGGGATTGGAACGGCTCCCTCTGGGTTAATGGCGCCGTCCCGGTGCCGAGTAAACGGGGCCATTATAGGGAAAGGATCTCGAGGAAGGCAAACGGGCGCTCGGCGCTCAGGTTGCGGCCTTCCAACGGCTTTGGCCCGGCCCGGGCTGCAGTGATGGATGCCCCCCCAATCGGAAACGCAGGCTATGGGCGGACCGACCGGTGCGACAGGAGCCAGGGGAAAAAATCGGGTTCGGCGTAGGCCCGCTCCCAGGAATCGTGGCCGACTCCGGCATATTCGCTGAAGCGCACGGGGTTCCCCTGTGCCCGTAAGGCCCGGGCCATTCTCCGCGATTCCGAAACCGGAACCCGCGGGTCGTCGGTTCCATGAAATATCCACACCGGCGTGGGGCCGATTCTGGCGGCCATGTTGCGGTAGGGAGTTGGGGAAAGTTTCAGCGGGGGATGATCCTCGGGGACTGTAACCTCCGGCGGCGGCACCACCCCGCCGCAGATCGGAGCCAGCGCGGCAAACTTTCCCGGATGCTTGGCCGCAAGACTCCAGGCGCCGTACCCTCCCATGGAAATCCCGGTCAGGAACATTCTGCTGGGATCACCGCCAAATTCCCGAACCGACGCCTCCAAAGCTGCCAGCGCCAGCCTCTCCATCCGGGTATGGGTCCACCACATTCCCCTGCGACATTGCGGCAGGACAACGATCGCCGGAACACTCTCGGGATTCCGCCGAATGGCGGGACCGATACCTTCCAGCGTCTGGCGCCACCCGTCATCGCCGCGTTCGCCGTTGCCGTGGAGAAAGAGCACCACGGGCCAGGATTCTTGAGGATGCCACCCGACGGGAAGGAAAACCTGGTAGCGGAAGTCCTCCCTGCCGAGAGTGAGGGTCCGTTGCTGGAACGTCGTTTGAGTCGGAAGCGAAGACGACAGACCGGATACCAGTAGCAAGACACCGGCCGTGCCGGCTGCAAACATGAGAGCTTTCATCGGGAACAGCTCCATAAACCGCCGACATTTTAGGGATGGAAGCCCGATTTCATCAAGTCGCTTCCCTAAGGAAAAGTCGGTGGCAGCCACGAAGCAACTCGCCGGCGGATGAAGCCATCTTTTCATGGGAATTCAGGCTGAACATTGCTAAGCTACCTGTCTTGAGAGCGCAGGGATGTTCAGCCGATCTCCAGCACATTCGAGTGAGAAAGGAGAGAGAACGATGAACAGCTTCACCGACGGCAGGCCCCTCGACCAACCCAAGCCGAAGCAGCCGGCCACGGCAGGCTTGACGGGTCGGTCCACCCCCCGCTGGGGATTGTTCGGCTTCGTCATTCTTCTGGGATTGCAGATCTTTCTGATCTACCAGGTTCTGGACAACAAGGACCAGATCCTCGAATCCCAGGACCAGGTGACCGCCCTGGACGAAGAGATGATGGAGGCGGTTGACCAGCAGGAGAAACAGGACCAGAAGTTCGAACAACAATTGGGCGCCTTGACGGCCGATTTCACGGTGGTGCAAGACCGGCTGGGTGTAACCCAGAAGGAATTGAACCGAGCCCGGGCCGCGGCCCGCCGGCTCAGGGAGGAACAAGAGCGGTCGGTGCAGCAGCTCAATGTGGAAATTGCCCGAAAGGCCGATTCCCGACAGCTTTCCGAGTTGAAGAGCGCCTCCGACAGTCGCTTTGGCGCTGTCAACCAGGATGTCAGCAAAGTCAAGACCGACGTGGAGGCCACACGCAAGGCACTGGAGGGCGCCCGACGCGAGATCGTTGACGTTCGCGCCACCCTGACCCAGCAGATCGCCAGGAACAAGGACGAGCTCAAGCAACTGCGCCTCAAGGGCGAGCGGAACTTCTACGAGTTCGACATTCAGAAAAAGAAGGGTTTCGCCCTGGTCGGAGATATTCGTATCGGCGTGACCAAGACCAATCGCAGGAGGCAGCGCTACAACGTCCGTATCGTGGTGGATGACAACACCTTGGAAAAGAAGCGGCGCGCCATCAACGAGCCGGTGCAATTCCTGGTGGGTCCCACCAAGTTGCGCTACGAGCTGGTGGTCAACGAGGTCCGAAGGAATCGCATCATCGGTTACTTGAGCGTCCCCAAGGACAAGGGCCTTTCGGCCGAACGGAAGTTGTAATTCAGGCCTGACAAGCCATGACGCCTGATCCGACCGCGCCCGCCGGAAGGACGTCTCCGCGATGGTGGGTGTGGGGGTTGGGCCGCCTCGTCGTTTACGCCTACTACAAGGTCGAGCGCATCGGCGGCCCGCTGCCGGAAGGACCGCTGCTGCTGGTTGCCAACCATCCCAACACGCTCATCGACCCGGCCGTCATTCAGACCACGGCCGGGCGTCCCGTCCGGTTCCTGGCCAAGTCCACGCTCTTCGCGCGGCACCCCTTCAGCCTGCTGATCCGCCGCTCCGGGGCGATTCCCGTGTACCGCAGGAAAGACCCCGGCGTGGACACCTCTCGCAACGTGGAGATGTTTTCGGCGGTAGCGGCGTCGCTCGCGTCCGGCGAGGCCATCTGCCTCTTTCCGGAAGGCACCAGTCACGCCCGCGGCCGACTGGAGCCGCTGCGGACCGGCGCTGCCCGCATGGTGCTCAACAGTTGCGCCGCGGGGCATCCGGTGAGCATTGTGCCGGTCGGGCTCAACTTCGACGCCCTGGTCCGCTTCCGTTCCCGGGTGACGGCGGTCTTCGGGCGCGCGGTGGACTTCGCGGACCTCGCCGCAGGGTATGCGGAGGACGAAGCGACCGTGGTGCGGGCTCTCACAGACCGGATCGAGCACCGCCTCAAGCTCTTGATGGTCGAGGCGGAGCCTCGGCACGACCTGCCCATCGTCGAGCGCATCGACCGCCTCTACGCCGCCGCCCGAGGAGCGTCTCGGGACCCTCGGGAGCGGCTGGGCCGCCGGCGCCTGATTGCTGTGGGGATGGCGGAACTGCGCCGGAGGGATCCGGTGAGGCTGGCCGAGATCATGGCGCAGGTGGAGGAATACGGAGCCAGTCTGGACCGCTTTAGGCTTCGCGAACGAGACCTCGACCGGCGCATCCCGGCTGGCCAGGTCATCCGCTTCACACTCCGGGAAGGGCTTCTGGCTCTGCTGCTCGGCCCGTTGGCGATCGCGACCGTCGTCGTCTTCGCCGTTCCCTACCGGCTCACCGACCGGTTGGGCCGGCGGGCGCCGAACCTTGAGAGCCGGGCCTTGTACCAGGTGATCGGCGGCGGGCTGATTCACGGCGCCTGGATTGCTGCGCTGGCCACCTCTGCAGCCACTCTAGCCGGCACGGCGACCGGCGTAGCGACCGGACTCTTGCTGGTGGCTCTGGCCGCCCTGGGAACACCGGCATTCGAACGGGAATCCGCCGTCTGGCGCACCGTGCGCGCCTTCTTCGCGCTACGCAAGACGCCGCTGCGAACCCGCAGCGCCCTGAGGCAACGGCGCAGGGCGCTCGCCGACGCCCTCGACGAGGTGCACGTCTGGATCGCAAGCACGTCCGACAACTGAGGACATCGGTCGGGCATGCCTCCGGTGGTCCGCTCCAATGCCTGCATCAGCGTCCGAGCTGGCTGGCCGTGTCGTTGAAGTCGGCGGCTACCCGATCAGAGTCCGGATCGGGCCTCAGATCCCGCTCCACGTTGGGCCCGAACTCGGTCGATCTCGGCACATTGACAGTCCGGAATTGGCGTCCAGGTCGGGTCCCCAAGATGCTTGAAATGGCGAAGGACTTTCACTATACTTCCCAGGCTTTGGCGCAAGCGGCACAGGCGCCAAAGCCGCGGGATGCCCAGGTAGCTCAGTCGGTAGAGCGCAGCCCTGAAAAGGCTGGCGTCGG
>JAPOZE010000330.1 GCA_026706225.1 Acidobacteriota bacterium | reverse complement strand
CGATCTCGTCCAGGACATACCTGAGCTTGGCCATGTTCATGCGGCACATGTGCTCCGGCAGACCCGTGGTCGCCGACTGTTGCCGGACAAACTCCTCGGGAGTCTGAGTCCCTTCTCCCAGGGGCAGCTCGGCCGAGGAGAAGAGGCCGCCGGCCTTCTGGATCCTGGCCAGAAGCTCCTCGGACGGGATCTCGCGCAAGACTTGGCGCGCCCGCTCGGCGCGTCGCATGTCCCTGGCCACCAGGCCGGGATTGGCCTGGCTGACCTCGGCTACCGGCTCTCCGGTGGCGAAGTGGACCACCTTCTCGACTTCCAGGCTCTTGTAGGGCTCTCCCCAGCGCAGGACCGGAAAGTGAATCACGTCATCCTCCATTCCATCCCCGGAGCCGCCCCGCCCTACCCTCCGGCGGTGCCGCGGGCCCCTGACTCAATAAACCCCGACCGTGGTGGCGGCGGCGAAGCGGCTGTAGGGCCGCAGCCCGCTCACCCCATCCCAGGACCAGGCCTCGCAGGGCGGCTCTCGTTCTCCCTCATCCCGTTCCAGAAACCGGGGCAGGAAGAACTCCCTGGTGAGCGTGGTCAGCATGACGCGGCCGGTCTCGCCGTAGTCCACCTGCCGCGACGTGTCGTCGAAATCCACCAACTGGATCACCGCCCTGGGCTGAGGCGGGTAGTAGGTGATCTTGTAGCCGTTCTCGGGACCGCTGGGCCCACTAGCGGCCAGTCCCATCAAGGTGTTGCCGTAGGTGGGAGTCAGGTAGACGCTTCCCAGAAGTTCCTCTCTGGCGAAGCGGTGCCACTGGGGAGTGAACTCGGTGCCTCCCGAAAATATCCCCTTGATTCCGGACTCCTCCAGGCTGGAATTCTCCTCCTCCAGGCGGTTGGCCAGGGCCTCCAGAAGCTTGGGCGTGGTGAACAGGCACTGGATGTCGTGGCCGGCGCCCAGGAGATTAATGGCCTGGTCGATGACATGGTCCTGGTAGGCCTTGAGATGGTCCATCCAGCCCTTCTTGATCAGCTTGATCACCCAGCGCGGGTCCAGGTCCACGCAAAAACAGATGCCCCCCCGAAAGTGGGCCAGATGCTCGACAGCCAACCTCAGACGCCGGGGTCCGCTGGGACCCAGCATCAGCCAGTTGGAGCCTCTGGGAAAATACTCGTCCGGAAGGGTCTCGGAAAAAAGCTCGTAGTCGATGCGAAAATCTTCGATGTTGATCCGGCTCTTGGGAATGCCGGTGGTGCCGCCCGTTTCGAAGACGTAGACCGGACGGTCGGCCAGGGCCTTGGGCACCCAGCGGCGCACCGGGCCCCCTCGCAGCCACTCGTCCTGAAAATGGCCGAACCGGGCCAGGTCGGCAAAGCCGCGCACCTCTCGGCGGGGGTCCCAACCGGCCGAGGCGGCCCATTCCAACCAGAAAGGACAGCCGGTGGCGGGATCGAAGTGCCATTGGACGGTCTCCATCACGTGGTCATCCAGGCGCTTTCGGGCCTCCTCGATTTTTTCCCGGCCGGATTCACCGGTGGCAGCGCTCATAAGCCTGTTTGGGGGTTCAAGGAAACGGCTTCGGACCCTGGCAGTTCAGCCAGTGGGTCTTCCATGCGGGCACCGTCCCTGCACCGATGCCGGCGAGAGGCGGATTATAGCCCAACTCGGCCCAAAACGGCATCTTTCGGGAAGGACAGGATGAATTTCCGGGAGATCCTGTTTATTCTGTCTGTCTTGTTTCTATTTCACGGAGGATTTCAATGACCTCGTTTCCCCTGCCCCTACCTGATGCTGTCCGGCCGATCCGGGCGCTCACTCTCGAACACTACTCCGAAGGCCCGGTGATCGATCTGGAGGGCAACCTCTATTTTTCCCACGGAACTTCGATTTCCAGGATGGCTCCCGGTGGCGAGCCTACCGTCTGGGCTACCTCCGCCGCACCCAACGGCCACAAGATCCTGGCCAATGGAGAACACCTGGTCTGCGACGGCACGGTGCACGGAGTCCTGCGGTTCGATCCGGAGGGACGGCCGCTCGGCCGGGCCGCCGGGGGGCGCTGCCAGGACCTGGAAATCGACGGCCCCAACGACATCTGCCTTCATCCCGGCGAGGGCTTCTACTTCACCGACTGCCTGCCCGGGAAGGGCGCCGTCATCTTCGTGGACCTGGAGGGAAGGCAAAGCGTGGTGGCCCGGGACATGGACACCCCCAACGGTATCGTCCTGTCGGCCGACGCTCGAAGCCTGTATGTCTCCGAAAGCCTCCCCAACCGGGTGACCCTCATTCCCATGGCCGGGCCGGGCCGGGCCGCGGGACCTCCCCGGGTCTTCGCCGACCTTCCCCGCCATCCCGATGGCAATGCGGGCGGCAAGAACCTGCCGGACGGCATGGCCCTGGACCGGGACAAGCGTCTCTGGGTCGCCCACTACGGAATGGCGGCGGTACACGTGCTTTCCCCCGAGGCCCGGCTGTTGGCGAGCTACGACACCGGCATGCGCTGCACCAGCAACATCTGCTTCGCCGGCCCCGACCTGGACACTGCCTTCGTCACCGGCGGCGACGGGGAACCCAGCCCCGGCGGCTTGGTTCGACTGGATGTGGGCGTTCCGGGACTACCTATTCTCCCGGCCGGCGGGTAGCGGTCTCGTCCGGGGCGCACCTCAATTTCACGTCCTCCCAGGAAACGCCGGGCAAGAGAGGGGCCGGAGCGACCTCCATCCCGGCGGCCAGCCGTTCCAGCTCCCGAATCCGGTCTTCGGTCCTCGGATGGGTGGACAGGTAGGTCAGCCCATCGGGAACATCCATTGTCTCCAGGGACTTGAGAAAGGCCACCATCCCGCCGGGAGCGATGCGGGCCGCCTTGAGCATTCTCATACCCTCGAGATCGGCCTCGGTCTCGGCCTGCCGGCTGAACCGCAGCTTGCCCAGTCTTCCCGCGGTCTCCAGCGCAACTTCCAGTCCGCCTGCGTCGCCCGTCCAGGCCGCGATCAGAACTTGGAGGGAAAGGTCCTGCAGCAGCGCCTTGGTGGCATGGCGTTTCAGGACATGCTGGATCTCGTGGGCCAGCACCCCGGCCAACTCCTCCGCAGACCCGCTCTGTCCCACCAGCGCCGTGTGCACGACCACGAAGCCACCCGGCGCGGCAAAGGCGTTGATCGAGCGGTCCTTCTTCATAAAATAGCGAAAGTGGTAACCACTGGGTGGAACGGCTTCCAGCAGGCGGTTGCCGACCCCCTCCAGCACGTCGGTGCAGACCGGGTCCTCAAGGCGATCCTCCGGCGACACCAGCATGCCCACGGCCGACCGGCCCAGTTCCTCCTCCCAGGAAACCGGAACCCGGCCGGCCAGGGCCTCGGCCATGGCCGGGATTCCCCACAGGTAGAGGGCCCCAGCCAGCAAGGGGAGGCAAAGGGCGGCAAGCAGGGTGAGCTTGAGGCGGAAGGAACGCCTGGCGGGATTGTGAAAGGCAGTACGCTCGGGCGCAAGGGTGTGGATGGCCGCCAGGAAACCGGCGTCATCGACCAGCAGGGCCTCGGGAAACGGGTCCCCTCTTTCCAGGCGAACCTGTTCCCCGGCGTAGGCCCCTTGAGTCTGGCGAACCTCATCGTAGTCCCACCAGAGCGTGCTGCGGTCCGGTTTGGCGATCTGAAGGCCCCGGGTCCCGATGGTGATCCGAACCGGCTGGGCCAAGGCGGTGCGGCCGTCGAAATAGCGCCCCGGCCACTCCATTTGGGGGGGATTTTCAGCCATCATTCTCAGAATGTCACAGGATGCCCAGATCCATGTCCAGCAGCTCGGTATCCAGCAGGTCCGCGATACCCTCCCCGGTGGCTCCGGCTTCCCGTGCCTCCTGTTCGATGACCGCCAGGTCGAGGGAGCCGTGGAGAGAGATCCTCTCGAACATGAACCTGGCCGTGCGCACCAGCACCCAGGGTTGGGCAAAGCCCAGAGTGACCACCAGCAGGATTCCATTGACGAACTTCAACCAGAACAGACTTCCGCCCGTGATTGAACAGCTAAAGTCCGCCCCTCCAAACCGGGTATGGCCCCAGAGGTATCGATGCTGGCGGGCGGCGTACCAAATCATGGGGAGCCACCCCAGCGGGGTCAGGACTATGAGTACGAATACGATGACCACCAGCTCAGGAATTCCCAAAGCACTTCCAACAAGACCACGCAAGAGGCCCGCCAGGGATAGTGAGGTCAGGATCGTCAGCAGAAAGGCTTTCGCATAGGGCCATAGCAGCTCTTTTCCGTCGCCGTGGAAGCTGAAGGGGGCGTTGCCGAACCAGGTTCGATCCAGCAGGAATTTTCGTATCCTGCAAGAGAAAATCGGACCGTAAAAACCGAGAGTGATCATGGTGAGCAGCAGGCCGGGCGCATAGAGCTTCATGAATTCCCGGGTGTGCCCCCGGAAGGAGAATCGGATATTGCGCCAGGAAGAACGGCTCAATCGGTAGCGCCAGGCGCCGGCAATGGCTATGGGAATCAGTCCGAAGAACAGGGGCGGCAGAAGAAAAAGCAAATACAGCACCTGGCGCCACACCGATCTTTCATCCAGAAGATAGAGGACGCCGAAACTGATCCCATAGATCGCCGCCAGAATTGCGGCTCCCTTCAGCCAGCCGATGAGGAGCTCCTTCCCGGTACCGTGGTAGGCAAAACGGTCTCCTTCGAATTCGGATTGGCCGTAGACGTAGTTTCGAACCTTGACCTTGCCCCAGAAATAGTAGATCCCCAGAGTCAAACCGGTCAGAAGCATGTTGACGATGTGAATGCCGAACAGGCTTCCTCCCGTTCCGTGAAAGCGAAGCCTCCTGACCTGGCCGGAGTTGGAGTCGGTCTGAGAAGTGGGAGCGGTCGTGCCTTGTTCTCCAACGTGTGGGTCTTGTTCCATGGGGTTCCTCCGCTATGGACTATCCCCGAGCGCCAGCCCGGGGCAGGCCTCTCTTCCCCTCGTCCCCGAGCCCCGACGGGGTTGCATGAATCGACAATTGACAGAACCGGAGGCGATGGTAGTCTGTTAAGTTCAGATGAAAAACAAGGATTTCAGGAAGGCACCTCGAGAGGCCACAATGCGCAAGGGATTTTCTTTAATCGAGTTGCTGATCGTGGTGGCGATTATCCTGATCATCGCCGCCATAGCGGTCCCGAACCTCCTCAGGGCGAGGCGTTCGGCCAACGAAGCCTCCGCTACCGCTTCCATGAGGACGATCGGTACCGGCCAGCTCATGTACCGCTCCACCCACGGCACCTTCACCAACCTGGCGGGTCTGGCGGAGGACGGCGTGATCCCCTCCGATCTGGGATCGGGGACCAAGAGCGGCTACAAATTCACCAGCGAACCGGGCGACAACCCGGCTCAGCAGTTCACCGTAACCGGGGTTCCCGAAATCGCCGAAGGGGCCACCGCTACCGGAACCAGGACCTTCTTTACCGACGAAACGCAGGTGATCCGGTTTGCCATCGGATCCGAGGCCAACGCTACCAGTACGCCGGTTGGGAACTAGCGGAAAGCGGCGTCCACCTTAATCCAATCAGTCTCCGCCTGCCGGCTTGGCTTCTGCGACTCCCTGTTCAGCGAGAGAGATGGGCAGGTCTGTAAGCCGAATTCTGTTCCCTCGTAGAGGGCAACGGTCATTCCTC
>JAPOZE010000351.1:1413-5637 GCA_026706225.1 Acidobacteriota bacterium | reverse complement strand
CCCAGCAGGGTGGACCACAGACTGTTGGACTCGTGGTCGAACATCAGCTTGTTGGATCGATAGAGCAGTCCGCTGGTGCCGAAGGTCCGGTGCTTCCCCCCGACGACGCTCTTGTAGGGGATGGCGGTACCGCAGAGCGTGCAGTAGACCAACGTGATTTCAGTGCCACCCAATCTGTCCAGCGCCATCTCGTGCCAGGCCAGAATCCGCTTGGGGTAGGCTCGAGCACTGCCCCCCACCGACAGACCGAAGACGACGTGGTTGTCCTTGAGGTAGTCGGCCTCACTGGCCGGAATGTTCTCGGGGTGGTCCAGGGGAGGAATGCCGTTGACCTTCACCCCTCCCCACTGCACCTCGTCCAGCCGGACCAGGGAGCGGGCAGCCGGCGGGAAGAACTTGACCATGCGGGGATCGATGATCTTGTAGAAGGATCGCTTGAAGATGAGGTATTCAGGGTGGGGTTCGTAGGGTTGCTTCCAGACCCACCTCAACCAGCGCTGGCTGTCCTGTCCGAAGAATTGGCCGGTCTGCTTGGTGAGGAAGCGAAAGAGCCGACTCTTGATTTCCGGATAGGTGGGACCGCTCAGTTCGACCAACATGGCGGTATAGGAGTCTCGCCAGGAGCGGCCGATGGCCTCCAGGGCGGGATTGGCATCGGCGTCCTCGACGGCTCCCGCCTGAAAATACAACTCCAGCGGCGGGAAGTCATCGGTGTCGTCCTGGGGCGGCGCGGCCCGGCTCGGTAGTAGGGTGAGAGCAGCCAGAACGAGCGCCGGCAGCAGGCAGACGGGCAGAGGACGGGCTTTCCTGCAGGGATTCCGCGTTCTCGGGGGGATTTTCGTGGCCATTCAGGGAGGGAAGGCTCCGGTGGTCATGCTCAGGTCCCGGTCACTGTTTCCTCCCAGCTCGCGGATGACCAGGCGGCGGTCCCGCCAGGTCACGCCGGCGACCCCCCGGTAATCCTCGGGGATCTTGAACAGGAAGGCCAGATACGACCGCACCGTGGTCTGACCGGCGTCCAGGTGGACGTAGAGCGGTCGACCGAAGATCCTGCCCTTCTCGACCAGGATGGGGAAGGGTTAGTGCAGTCCGCTGGTTCCGAACTCCAGGCCCCGCGCCTGGGGCTTGCCGTTTTCCGAGTGGCGCCAGATGTTGAGCCAGGGGTATTCCGCGGTGCTCCACAGGTACCCGATCAGCAACCCCTGGGAGGGGCTGCTGGCGGTGATCCAGCCACGGTCCTCGTCAAAGACAAAAGAGACCACGTTGGGGTCGGAGTCGTCCGCCAGTCGGCGCAGCGACAGGGGTTGACCCTGCTTGAGCGCCTGGGGCCAATAGACTGCCGGCTCCTCCGGATTGGGCAGGGGGCTGGTCTGCATGAAGCCCTTGCGCGCGTTGCTGTCGACCAGAGTGCCCTCGTCCAGGAACGGGGGGCCGATGGTGGGGTGCTGGACCATGTTGTAGATACGACCCAGCTTGTTTCTGTTGGTCACGCTTTCGGAGACGATGCAGCTCGCCGAGGAGTCGGACAGGCGAACGGTCCGCAGGACCTCCAGTCCGGCCATGGGAAGCTGGGCCGACAGGGTCGCTTCCATGGCTTCGCCCTTGCGCGCCGGTCCTTCGTGAACCCGCCACTCGACCCGGGTAGCCTCTCCGTGAAAGAACATTCCGTTGCGTTCTTCGGCTTCCGAGGGCGCGCCCCAGCGGTCCAGGCAGAGGAAGTGGCCCAAGGGTTTCAGGCGCACCGATTCCCCGGGGTCCCACTGGAGCGGATTGACGGAGTGGCCGCTCAAGCGGAAGTCCACCAGCGAACCCCCGCCGAGATCCACCACCAGCCGGGCGGCCCGGCCCTCCAGAATCAGGGAAGGGCGGCCGTTGAAGAGGGTTTCGGCGTGCATTGGCGCGCTGACGGCCAGGAGCGTGACAGCGACGGCGCTCCCGATCGCGGCTCTTAATCTGTTGAGTGCGGAATTCGCCACCGGCAGACCAGGATCAAATCTCCGACAGAAGCTTCAGTTGGCCGTTGCTGTCGCCGATCGACTCGGGATGGATGCCCATGTGGCTCAGCAGCGTCATGTAAAGATTGGTCAACGGTGTCTCGTCGGGGTAGCAGATATGGCGGCCGGGGTGGAGCCTGCCCGAACCCCGTCCGGCGACCATCACCGGCAGGTCGTGATGCAGGTGCTCGTTGCCGTCGCTGAGACCGCTGCCGTAGACGATCATCAGGCTGTCCAGCAGGCTTCCCTCGCCGTCGGGAATGGACTTCAGTTGTCCCAGCCAATAGGCGAACTGTTGCGTGTGATAGCGGTTGATCCGGATGATCTGTTCGATCTTGGCCTGATCTCCCTGGTGGTGGGTGAGTCCGTGGTGAGCATTGGACACGCCAATTTCCCGGTAGGTGCGATTGCTGCCTTCCCGCCCCACCATCAGAGTCGTTATGCGGGTAAGGTCCGTCCGGAACGCCACCGTCTGCAGATCGAACAGGAGTCGCAGGTGCTCGGCGAAATCGATGGGGATGCCCTCGGGTATGTCCATGTCGGGCACCAGCCCGGCCGGTGCGTTCTCGAGCGACTCGATCCGTTTCTCGATGTCTCGGACGGCAAACAGGTATTCGTCCAGCTTGCGGCGGTCCACCGGGCCCAGGCGATTGAAGAGACTGCGCGCCTCGTCCTGGACCAGGTCCAGAATGCTGGCCCGGTCCCTGGCGCCGGTTTGACGGGCCTGGCCCGCATCCCGAGGGGCGCCGAAGAGGCGATTGAAGATCGAGCGGGGATTGACCTCCGGCGGCATGGGACTGGTGGGGCTGCGCCAGGAAATGCTGTTGTTGTAGGCGCAGCTATAACCGGAATCGCAATTGCCGACCAGCCGGGTATGTTCAAGCCCCAACTCCAGGGAGGCGAACCGGGTCCGGCCGCCGACGGCCTGGGCCGCAATCTGGTCCACCGAGATGCCGTTTCGGATATCCGCCCCCTGGGTCTTCCTGGGATGGACTCCGGTGAGATAGGAAGCCGCGGCCCGCGCGTGGTCGCCGGGACCGTCGCCGAGGGCACGGCCGTTGTTGTGGGTCAGTCCGCTGAGCCACAGGCAATCATCCCGGTAATCTTTCAGAGGCTCAAGGATGGACGGCAGCTCGAAGTCGGAGCCCTCGCTGGCCGGCGTCCAGTCGGACATGATGATCCCGTTGGGAACATAGAAAAAGGCCAGGCGGGTCGGTGAATCGGCCGAGGCCGGCGCCTTGGCTGCAAAGGCGGGCACCATGGCATCCAGCCAGGGAAGTCCGATGGCTACTCCCATCCCACGCAGAAAGGTTCGGCGTGGAAGATGTCGTGGCGTCATGATCCTCCTCCGTTGGCGCTCCTCATTTGGAACGGCAGGCTCTCCACGATCGATTGGACCAGTTGGCTGAACCTGAAGCCGTTGTCCTGCAACTCCAGGCAGATGCGGTCCACCGCGGGCTTGTCGTAGGGTTCCAGGCCTCTTCCCAGGGCGTAGGTTAACATTTTTTCGGTGAGACAGCGAACGAATGCGTCGCGCTCCGTGTCGGCCAACAGCGCCTTGAGATCCTTCGGTCCCTGAAAGGAGCGTCCGCCCGGCAACTCTCCGGCGGCGTCCACCGGGACCCCGCCGTCTTCCGTCCGCCAGGCTCCGACAGCGTCATAGTTCTCCAACCCGAAGCCCAGGGCGTCCATCTTCTGGTGGCAGGCGGCGCAGGCCGGCTGGCTCCGGTGCTTCTCCAGCCGCTCCCTGAGTGTCATCTGCGCTCCGTTTGGCTCCTCCTCGAGTGTCTCCATCTCGGGTGGCGGCGGCGGTGGAGTGCCCAGCAGGGTTTCCAGGATCCACTTGCCTCGCAAGACCGGAGACGTACGCGTCGGGTAGGAGGAAACCGTCAATATGCTGGCTTGAGCCATCAGCCCCCCGCGCTGCTCACCGGCGAGCTCAATCCTGCGGAAGTGCGGGCCTTCGACTCCGGGATGTCCGTAATGCCGGGCCAGTCGCTGGTTGAGGAAGGTGTAGTCGGCGTCCAGAAAATCGATCAGGCTGCGGTCTTCCTGCAGGATCGAACGGAAGAAGAACTCCGTTTCGCGACGCATGGCCTCCCGCAACGGTTCGTCAAAGTCGGGAAATCGGTCGGGGTCGGGTTGGGCGCTCTCCAGATTCCGAAGTTGCAGCCATTGCCCGGCAAAGTTTTCCACCAGGGCCTCGGACCTGGGATCCTTGAGCATCCGC
>JAPOZE010000351.1:0-1129 GCA_026706225.1 Acidobacteriota bacterium | reverse complement strand
GATCTCCTGCTCGGTTGCCGGCCGGCGGTAGGCTCGCAGCGCCAGGTTCCGCAGAATTGAATCGGTGCAGTCCGCCAGGTGTTTCCCGGGGTCATGTCCGCAGCTCAGGACCCGGCGATGGCTGCCGGTCAAGGGCTTTGGCCTTATGTTGAACGGACCCAGGATTTCCAGGGAATCGGCATAGACCAGGCGTTCCGGGGGTTTCTCCACCCTGTCCTCGAAAACCGTTCGGTTGAGTGCCGTGCCCAGCGACTCGGAATCCAACCGGGGCGAGGCCTCCAGCCGATGCACGCCCGAGTCGACCCTGATGCGAATGTCGAAGGTGCCCCTGTGGTAGGCGTCGGTTTCGACGTGAAAGGTCCGGAGGTACCTGTCGTCAAGCAGGACGGACAGGGTGGCTGAAGGCAGCTCGGCCGGCGCCCACTGTCCCTCTTCGGCCGGCGGTGCTCTCCTTCTGTCCACGACTCTGACCCGCAGCTCGTACTCTCCCGGGGAGGGGAAGGGATGCCGGGCGAGAAGCCTGCCTTCGCGCGAGTAGGGAACCGTGTGGACGCCTTCCGCGACAGAGGGGGGAGCCTGGCTTCGGGAGGCCAGGTAACGGGCCAGCATGGGCTTGACGGTTCGCCGAACCACCACGGCCCGGCCGGCGATCTCTTCGGCAGCCGCCAGGTATTTTTCCATCAGCAGCGGAGAGAGCGAGAGCACATCCCCGATGTTGTCGAAGCCGTAACCGGTATCATCGACTGGAAAGTCCTCCGACAAACGGAGATCGAGGCCCAGCCAGTCCCGAATCGTATTGTCGTATTCACTACGGTTGAGCCGCCGGGCGGTGACCCGTCCGGGGCTGGGCGCCACGCCGGCAGCCTCTTCCTCCAGCCTGGCTTCGATCCACCGTTCCACTTCCCTCGATTGCTCGACCGCCGGACGTGGATTTCCCGGCGGAGGCATGCGACCGGTGCGCAGCTCCCTCAGCACGGCCTGCCAAAGGTCCTGCCGATTTCGGACGGGATGCTCGGGGTCGAAGTCACTCAGGTTGATTTCGGCGGTATTGAGGTTGGCGTTGTGGCATTGCAGGCAGTGTTCGGCCAGGAAGGGTTTCACCTCCCCTTCGAAGGTGGAAGCCTGAAGG
>JAPOZE010000597.1 GCA_026706225.1 Acidobacteriota bacterium | reverse complement strand
GAAGGGAAAATTCCTGCGCCATGATCATGCCCCCTGGTGAGAAATGCGGGCTAGAGAGACATGCGATCTTCCGCGGCGTTCCATTCGCCTTCCTGCTGCTGAGACACGATCCTCCCGTCCCTCATCTCGATCAAACGGTTGGCGATGTTGGCCGCCTCCGGATTGTGAGTGATCATGAGGATGGTTTGACTCAAGGCACGGTTCAGTTCCTGAATCATCTTGAGCACCACCATCGAGTTCCGGGTGTCCAGGTTGCCGGTCGGTTCATCGGCCAGAAGGATGGCGGGTCTGTTGATGACAGCCCGGGCAATGGCCAATCGTTGCTGCTCCCCGCCCGAGAGCTCGGAGGGCTTGTGATGAGTTTTCTTTTCCAGACCCAGCAGGTTCAGGATCTCATCCACGTGTTGCCGGTCTCGGCTTCCGTTCCGATGTATCTCCTGAGCGATCTCCAGGTTTCCCTGGGCGCTCAGGGTGGGCAGCAGATTGAACCGCTGAAACACGAAGCCGATCTTGCGTCGCCGGATGTCCGTGCGAACGGCGTCCTTTCCCGCGGAGACTTCCTCGCCGTCCACCAGCACCCTGCCCGAGGTCGGTGTGGCCAATCCACCCAGAAGATGCAGCAACGTGGACTTGCCGCAACCGGATGGCCCCATGATGGCGATAAATTCTCCCTCCCGGACCTTGAGTGAGACGTCCCGGACGGCGGCGACCTCAATCTTGCCGGTCTTGAATATCTTGGTGAGTTCTATGGATTCCAGGATGGTCTTCATCGAAAAAGGCCTCTAAATGCAACGGCATTATAGCTTAGGGGCTGCCAGTTCTAAAGCCGGCAGGGAAAAATATCGGAGTGGGGTTCTCTCTGAGCCGGCGGAGGCAGGAGGGTTTCCCGGGGGCACGGCTGCGAACTTGAGACTCACCCGGCAGGCGGCAGGAGCTCACTGTCCTCCTACTCATAAGCCAGGGCTTCGATTGGATCCTGCCTGGCGGCGCGCAGGGCTGGATAGAGGGCTCCCAGGCTGGCGCTGACCAGCGCCAGCAACCCGGTGTAGAGGAGCCACTCCGGGGGAAGCTGATGTTGGAGCGTCGGCATCAACAACTGGAAAAAGAACCGGCCGCCGAAGGTCAGACCCAATCCCAGCACGAAACCCAGCCCCCCCAGCACCAGGGCTTCCTTCAGGAAGAGGAGCGAGATGTAGCCTTTGGGGGCTCCCAATGACTTCAGAATGCCGATCTCGTGGGTTCGCTCGCTGATGGCGGTGTACATGGAGAGAAAGATGATGAAGAATCCGATCAGGGTGGCAATGAACACCACCGTGTTGGTGAAGTATTTCAGAGGTCCAAAGTCCCGGTTGGCTTCTTCGATGTGAGCGGCGAAGCTGCTCATGTCAAATGTGGGATAGGACTTCAGACGGCTTTCGAGCCTGGACTGGACTCCGGCAATGTCGGATTGTCGATGGCACTTGATCATCATCATGGTGGCTTGTCCGGGGGTGCCCACCAGTCGCTGCATGGTTCCCAGGGGAATAAAGACTCGGGATCCCTTTCCGTGCTCGACAATGCCGGCAACGCGAAAGGAGTGATTCATCAACTGGATGTGGTCCCCCAGCCGGAGCTCCCTTCCCCCGGCGTAAATGTCGTCGATAATGACATCGTCGGGACCCTGAAAGCCCTCGCCTTCCAGAAAGATGAACCCCTGTGTAATCCGGTCGAAGCTCTCCTGCTCAATGCCCCAGAGGAGCCCCATTCCGCCGCTGGTGTGAAATTGTAGATATACGGGCGCCACTGCCTTCACCCCTTCGATCCCGGAGACCAGGTCGGCGATCTTGACCGACATGGCGCCGGTGCTGGCAGCCAGCACCAGGGAGGAGTTGGGCGGTTGCAGGACGATGTCGGCTCCCACTCCGGACATGCGTTTGCTGTTTTCCCGGATCATGCCCGTGGACAAGCCGACCAACAGCAGAATCAGCGCCACCTCCACCCCGACCGCCAGGGCGGTGGCCAGCGAACGCATCGGGCGGGAAACGACGTTGGACAAAATCAGTTGGGCGCTCACTCGACAATTCCCCTCAGTTCGCTGTTTCCGGCAGAGGGTCGCGGGTCAAGTCGATGACCTGGCGGACCGATGCCTTCCTCAGGACGAAGGCGGCAGCGGCCAGGTTGGGGTTGACCTCAATCTTTTGGGCCCGAATCGCCATCCGGTAGTCTTCCCGGGGTCTCTCGAAGCGTACCAGCGCCGGATAGACCTGACCGTCCACGCTACGAAAATCGCTGTAGTGGATCTCGGATTCCAGCCGGCCTCCCGGAGCGTAGGCTTGCAGCCTCACCACGTTGAGATCGACCCGATCGAACCAGATCTTCCGCTTCAGAGCCAAGCTTCCGTCGGATGCCCACCGGTTGCAGGACAGGATGTAGAACTTCCTGCTGTCCTGCTCGTGTTCCTCCAACGAAATCAACGACGGATCGGCGCCTTCAAGCGCCTCGAGGGCCAGCGCCTCGAAAATGTGCTGGGGCCGGACGTTGACGGGAACGTCCTTGCGCGGGGGCTGGTGATTGAGCCCTCGGATGAAGGTGTTCCTGCGAGGGACGTCGATCGAGAATTCCCTTCCGTCGGACACCATGTCGATGGCCGTGACCTGAAACACCTGGACCCTGACCCGGATGTCGGCAGGCTTTCTGAGCAGTATGAACCCATCGCTCTCACGCCACTCCTTGATCTTTCCTGTCCCGGGGTCGCGGCCGGTGAGCTGGTAGGAAACCTTGAGCTTCAAGGCCTGAATCGATTTCGATGCCTGGCCGGCCTTTTCGATCAACTCCGCCCTGGTGGCCGTCAGGGCCGTCAGGGGAGCCTCATGGGTTGGAACCTGGGCCGTCTGGCTCCTGCGAACCGGACTGCAACCGGATGAGGAGAAAGAAATGCTGGTGATGGCGAGGACTATCAGGGAGAGGCGGGAAAAAGACAATGGGTTACCCAACGTCGAGCCTTTTGCAGAATTCGTCGTTTAGCGCTGAGCTACTCCCCGAAACCTTGCTACCTGCCGAATTTTGCAAAAGGCTCCTAACGTCTTTAATACGATTATGTTACCAGATCAGGTGGAATGAGGTCAACTGATTTGGGCGCGTCGAATCCGGCGAACCAGCAGAAGAACGAGGCCGCCCGAAACCAACAAGGCCAGGATCACCCAGGCTATGGTGGGATAGTGGTGTCTCATGTAGTAGAGAGCCTGCTGGCCGTATCGAACGGCCAGATATCCCTGCAGAAAATAGCGAAATCCTCGACCCAGGGTGATGGCCAGAAGGAACTTGGCGGGGCTGACCTTGAATACGCTGGCGCTCAGGACGAAGATCTTGAAGGGCGTGGGGGGAGGCAGGATAGACGGAACAATCACGGCCAGAATGCCGTAGCGGCGATACCAGCCGCCAATTTTTTCCAGCCGGCGGGGCGCGAATTTTTTGCGAGCCAGGGCCTCTCCCCCCTTGCGTCCTACAAGATAGAGGGTCATGCAGCCCAGAATGGAGCCGATCGTGGTCATGGAACAGAAGTAGAGCATCTGGTGGGGGGACTGGATCGAACGGGTGATAATCAGGATGTCGTTGACTTCCGGAAGCGAGAGGAACGAAGAGTCGACCAGGGCGATCAGCAGAAGGCCCCACCCTCCCAAAGGCTCGGTCAGTGCCAGAAACCAGCCTTGGATCTTGAGCAAAACCTCTTTCACGGGGTCCTCATCGCAGCATCGGATTTCGATCGGAATCCGGGTTGGAACAACTGTCCGGCAGGTAGCAGGTCCGAATTGACAAGACCGTCACAATACAGTTTACTCCACAGAGTCATCACCCGAAGAAAAGGAGACGGTTCATGAAAGCACAGCTTGGGTTGGCCTTGCTTGGAAGCGTGTTTCTGGTGGTCCTTTGCCGTCCTCACCAGGGTCAGACCGTTCCTGCGATCCCCCCGGGTTTTCCCACCGCTACCAACCCCGCGGGCCGAACCGGACTCTCCGCCGATCAGAGAGCCAAGATGAATTCGCAGAGGCTGCGGAATGCCTTTCAGAAGCTGAAAAGCGACTCGGAGAGGCTGGCGGAAGGATCCGCGCAGCTCAAGGAAATGATTCAGAATTCCAATCCTCATACCTACTCGATAGGAATCTTCAAGAAGGCTGAGGACCTCGAGAAACTGGCCAGAAAAATCAAGAACCGGGTCAAGCGGGGATTCCGCTGAATCCGGGACTCAGCCACCGTCGATTCGCCTGGATTGCCCGCGGCGATGGCGCTCCAGGGCAAGCTGAATAAGCCGGTCGATCAACTCGGAATAGGGCAGCCCGCTGGCCTGCCACAGCTTGGGGTACATGCTGATCGAGGTGAATCCGGGGATGGTATTGATTTCATTGACATAGATGTCTTCGGTGGCCTTTTCAAGGAAGAAGTCGACCCGGCCCATTCCTCGACACTCGAGCACCTGGAAGCATCTCACAGCCAGCCGCTGGATCTGCTCTACCTGGTCCGGCCGGAGCCGTGCGGGCACGACCAGTTCGGCGCTATCGTCCAGATACTTGGCCTGGTAGTCATAGAAGCCCGACCGGGGGATGATTTCACCCGGAAGGGATGCTTGCGGATCGATGTTCCCCAGGACGGAACACTCGATCTCGCGTGCGTCCAGGGCCCTTTCCACGATGACCTTTTCGTCGAACTCACCTGCCAGGGCCAGAGCCTCAGAGAGTTCCTCCGCACCTTCCGCTTTGCTGATCCCGATGGACGACCCCAGGTTGGCCGGTTTCACGAAGCAGGGGTAACCCAGCCTGGCCGCCACATCCTGCTCCAGCTTCCCGAACCGATTCCTCCAGAGGTGCCATTGGATGGCCAGGAAGGGAGCGGTCGGCAATCCCCCTTGCTGGAACAGGCGCTTCATCACGTCCTTGTCCATGGCCACGGCGGAACCCAGCACGCCGGCACCGACGTAGGGGACATTGGCCAGCTCAAGCAGGCCCTGGATGGTGCCGTCTTCTCCGAAGGGACCGTGAAGCACCGGAAAGACCACGTCGACCGAAGTCTGCCTCGTCGCATTGGCACCGGAAGCATCGAGCTGAATCAACGGGCCCGAGGGGGGCGACTCGGCTGGCAGGAGGGCAGGGGCCCCCTGCTGCAGGATCTCGCGGAGGTTCCCCTCCAGGAATTCCGGATCGGCCCGCCAGCGGCCCTTCCTGGTAATTCCAATCGGGATGACGTCGTACCTGGTGCGATCGATAGCCGATAGGATCGAGGCTGCTGACCGCAACGAGACTTCATGTTCTCCGGATTTGCCGCCGAACAGCAAGGCCACGGTAATCTTTTTCATGAACGTGCCTGAATCGCCTTTGGTTCAGAACGAGTGATTAATGGTCGGTGGTCAGTGGATAGTTGTTCGATCGATAAGACAAGCATCTCGCCGATCTCCGAGCAGTCCATCAAGTGAGCCCAACCAGGTCATCATGCACTTGCTCGTTCCCGAGACACTCGGCTGAATCCACTCCACTCTCCACTTTTCACACTTCAACCTTCAACCTTCACACTTCAAACTTCACACTTCAAACTTCACTACGGCGTCAGCCGATAGATGGTGCGGGGGAAGGGAATCGCCTCGCGGACGTGTTCCAGCCCGCAGATCCAGGCCACCA
>JAPOZE010000675.1 GCA_026706225.1 Acidobacteriota bacterium | reverse complement strand
GGCTGGCAGCTTCGAGCAGCACTCCAGTCCGAGTCCCAGATCATGATGCTTGCTTCGGCAATCAGCCGGTTCGAGGGACTGGACGATGCGGAAGAACCCTTTTTCGAGTTGTTCCGAGTCATCGACCTCACGCCATTGACGACCGAAGAATGCCACCGTTTGTGGCAGGCGGTCAGCCGAGATCGGGTCAGTGCACAGGGAATCCGGCCACTCGAGATCCTGACGGGCGGAAATCCCCGGCTTCTGGTGGTGGTGGCCGGATTCTCCGAACACCGCTCGCTTGGTGCGTTGATGGAAGAGCTGGTCCGCCTGATCGACGAACACACCGAGTACTTCCGCGGCCATCTGGAAGCCTTGCCGAAGAGCGAGCGGCGTGTCTACATTGCGATCATGGACCTCTGGCAGCCTTCAAGCGCCGGCGAGATCGCCGAGCGCGCCCGGATGGACGTTCGTGTCGTCTCGACCATGCTCGGGCGTTTGATTGGTCGCGGAGTGGTGGTGCCGGACCCTTGGACAGGGAGTAAGAAGCGGCTCTATTGCGCCGCAGAACCCCTCTACAGCATCTATTTCAAGCTTCGACGCGAGCGGGACGAAGCGGCGGTGGTAGAGAGTCTTATCCGGTTCATGGTGGCGTTTTACGACACTTCCGTCCTTTATCCGGTTTTTGACACGCTTTGGCCCGATGTGAAGGACTCGCCCTCCTTGCTGAATGGAATCGACCGTGCTCTCACCAAACGACCGGTCGAATCGGACCTGGATTCAAGAATGGCCTGGGATCGACTTCAACGTGTGTCGGAAGCAGCCTGGGATTATCGTGGTTCGGAGGCCCAAATCCGTCTTCGGGAATCGACCGTGCTCTCACCAAACGACCGGTCGAAACCGACCTGGATTCAAGAATTGCCTGGGGTCGACTACAACGTGTGTCGGAGACAGCCTGGGACTATCGTGGTTCGGAGGCCCAAATCTGTCTTCGGGAGGAGATTGAGTCCGCGCTTCGGGTTGGGGAATGGATGAGAACGATCGAACTCATCGATCAGTATGCTGCCGCGGGTTGGACCTATCGTTCTAAGGTCGCCCAAGAGCATGACGTCGTGATTGTGGCGCAATTGAGGGTTGATGCCTATTTGGGCATGGGCGATTTCGAGAAGGTGACTGCAATCGCCTCAGCAATTGTCGATCGGTTTCGAGACAGCCGAGACACGTTTGTTCTTCTTCGATCGGCGATGATTCTCTATCGCAAATCGGCCGCGCATCTTGAATTTTTCGACTATCCCAATGCGATGAGTAGCGCAGGGGACCTAATCGATTGGTCCGAAAAATATGACCATCCCCGGTTTCAACAATTTGTCGGAGCAGGCCTGCTAATGACGGCCGAAATCAAAAGGCAACTCGGTGAGTACGAGACTGCGGTTTCAATGGTCGACAGCATTCTGGATCGTTTTCGAGGCCACGATGCAGTCGAACTTCAGGGAATAACCGCCAGGGCATTGACGCAAAAGGCCTTCATTGCGCGAATGCAACTCGGCGACGATGAGACCGCTTTTGCGGCGCTTGATGAAGTGATCGGCAACTTTCGAACGACTACGGACATTGAAATCAAACGCTTGGTCATCGAGGCATTCATGAATCGGGCGTTCATGAAAGCTGCAATGGACGATTTCGCAGGGGCAATAGAATCGTACGATGAGTTGATTGGATTAGTCGGTGGCCCCGGAGAAGGAGATACGGACCCGCACGTTATCCCGCTGGCCCTGGTGTTTAGGAGCATGAGTCTGGTCGAGATTGGCCGTTTGGAAGAGGCCGATGAGGCGTGCCAGGAACTCGAGGAAAAGCTGGGCAGGCTACAAGGAAACTTGAAGGCAGGAGTTGAGTCGCAAACGAGGTGTGTGAGAGCGATCGCCATGATGTCGCGTGGGGAAACGGCGAAGGCCATGGACGCGTTTGGTTCGGCATACGCTTTGTTCCCGGCAACCCATCAGGTTCCCGTTGGCTGCATGATCAGGCTTGCGGTCAATTTCATCGCAGTCGGCGCTTCGGAGCGCGAAGTCGCCGAAATCCTTTCAGGAGATCCCACCAAAGCCGGCGCCCTCGGACCCCTGATCATTGCCCTCCGACAGCGCGCCGGGGAGTCTGTGCGCGCTCCTACGGAAGTGCTGAAGGTGGCGGCGGATATTCGTAAGCGAATTTCGGCAATTGAATTGAAGGTACGGCCATGAAAGTCATTCTGGCTTTACCAGGGAAGTCGGGCGCAGGCATCGCAATAGTTTCTCTCCTGGGATAGAATTTTCCGGACTTGTGCTGACGGCCCAATCTGGGAGTATCATCCATGATCTCCGTCAAAAAGATCCTGCTGGCGGGCGGCGGCCTACTATTTCTAAGCGGACTTGCCAGCGCCCAAGCGATGCCCGGTTTGCCGGAAATGGACCAGAGAGCCACCAGGATACGCCACCTGCACCTGCCTTATACCTTCCAGCCGTTTCTGACCGAAGAGGCCTGGTTGAAGCGGGCCGGCGATCTGCGGCGGCAGATAGAGGTCAGCGCCGGGCTGTGGCCGCCGGTGGAGAAGAGTTTCCTGAAGGCGAGGATCTTCGGGAAGGTTTCCAAGGGGGACTACTCGATCGAGAAGGTCTTCTTTGAGAGCTATCCGGGTTTTTACGTCACCGGGAATCTCTACCGTCCGTTGGGGAAGAAGGGCCCCTTCTCGGGAATCCTGACCCCCCATGGCCATTGGGCCTACGGGCGGCTGGAAAATCAGTCCCTCGCCTCGATGCCGGGCCTTGGGATCAACCTGGCCAGGCAGGGACACGTGGTCTTTGCCTACGACATGCTGGCCTACAACGACAGCCGCCAGGTCAAGGATCATCGCCGTCCCCTGGACCGGAGCTTCAGCCTGTGGGGCATCGACTGGCTGGGGATTCAGCTCTGGAACAGCATTCGCTCGGTGGATTTCCTGCAGTCTCTGCCGGACGTGGACCCCGACCGGATCGGCTGCACCGGGGCTTCGGGCGGGGGAACCCAGACCTTCCTGCTGACCGCGGTCGACGATCGGGTCAAGGTGTCGGCGCCGGTCAACATGATTTCCCACTACATGCAGGGCGGCTGCATCTGCGAGAACCAGGCCAACCTCAGGCTCGACACCAACAACATGGAGATTGGGGCCCTGATGGCTCCCCGGCCGCTGTTGATGGTCTCGGCCTCGGGGGACTGGACCCGGGAGACTCCCCGGGTGGAATTTCCGGCTGTCCAGAGCGTCTATCGCCTGCTGGGCGCCGGGCACAAGGCGCAGACCATGCAGTCCATGGCCGATCACAACTACAACCGGGAGAGCCGGGAGGCCGTCTATGCCTGGTTCGGCCGCTGGCTGCTGGGGGAGAGCGACGCCAGCCAGTTCAGCGAGAAGCGCTTTCGCCTGGGAAGCCCCTCGGAGTTCCTGGTCTTCTTCGGTCGTGACCTTCCCGAATCCGCGGTCACCGAGGAGGAGATGCTGGTCTCGCTGAAGGACAGCTACCGGCGACAGATCGACGATCTCCGGCCGAGGGACTCCGAAGGCCTGTCCCGGTTCCGGGAGCTCATGTCCCCGGCTCTGCAGCACGCCCTGGCTGTCGGCTATCCGGACCCCGGCGACGTGATTGCTGTTCCTGCCCCCTCTTCCAAGCCGGGTGCGAGCCGGGAGTTTCACATCGGCCGGGTGGGTCGGGGGGACCGGGTGCCGGCCGCTCTATGGTTCCCAAGGGGGAAGCGCAGGAATCTGACGGCCACGCTGCTGGTTCACGCCGAGGGCAAGGCGGCGCTTGAGGCACCGGGCGGATCCTGGGTCCGGCCGCTGCTGGCCCGGGGACACCTGGTGATGTCCATTGACGCCTTCAACACAGGCGCGGCCAAGGCCAAGCGCGACATGAGCGACCCGTTCTTCACAACCTACAATCGGACCGACGTTTCCAATCGGGTTCAGGACATTCTGACGGCCATCGCCTACCTTGAGAGCCGGCCCGAAGTGGCCCGGGTGAACCTGGTGGGTGTGGGGGAGGGGGGACTGTGGAGTCTGCTGGCCCGGGCGCTTGCCCCGCAACTCCACCGCACACTGGCGGACGTGTCCCGTTTCTCGAGCGAGGAGGACAGGGCCTACCTGGAGCACCTCTACGTTCCGGTGCTGAGGCGGGCGGGAGACTTCAAGACTGCCGCCATGCTGGCGCCGGCGACCCGGCTATTGATCCATAACACGGGCGAGTCCTTCAATACGGATTGGTTCCGGCAGGCCTATGAGTTGGCCGGAAAGACAGGCCTGCTGGAGATAGAATCGGATGAGCTCCCTCGGGAGCGGCTCCTTTCCTGGCTGACCCAAACAGGTCCTTGAGGGCGGTAGGGTCCCGGGTCCGAGCAGGTTTGCGGAGGAAGCGCTCCCCGGGGTGAGTCGGCCGACCGGTCGCGCCGGAGCCCTGGATCGCCCTGAAACGGAGTCCCAAGCCATGGAGCACCACTTTACTCCCACCCGGTACTACACCACCCTGGGGCCGCATCCACCGGTATTGCGGGTGGGCGACGGCGATACCCTGGTGACCACGACGGTGGACGCCTGGGGGGTCGACCACCGGCGCGAGCAGGTGACCCCCAGAAGCAACCCTCAGACCGGGCCCTTCTACGTGGAGGGGGCCGAGCCCGGCGATACCCTGGCGGTGGACCTGGAGGAGATCCGGCCCAACCGCACCTACGGGTTTTGTTATTCGGCGGTTGCGCCCAACGTGGTGGATCCCGATTACGTGCGCCAGTTGCCCCCGGCTCTGGTGGCGGAGTGGAAGGTGGACGCCGGGAAGGGAACCGCCACCCTGGTCGGCCCGGAATCCAAACTGGGGGAGTTGGTGATCCCGCTGGAGCCCATGCTGGGTTGCTTCGGGGTGGCGGCCAAGGGCGGGCAGGCCATCTCCACCGCAACCTCCGCCGAGCACGGCGGCAACATGGACTATCGCGGGTTTGTGGCCGGCGCTACGGTCTATTTTCCGGTCTTCGAGCCGGGAGCCCTGTTTTTTCTGGGAGACGGACACGCCGTGCAGGGGGACGGCGAGATCGTGGGCACGGGGATCGAAATTTCCATGGATGTCCGCGTCACCCTGCGGGTACTCAAGGGGAAGTCTATCGGGTGGCCCCGGGGCGAGAACGACGAGTGGATCTTCACCGTCGGGAACGCCCGGCCGCTGGACCAGGCCACCCAGCACGCCACCACCGAGATGCTCCGCTGGCTGCAGCAGGACTACGGGCTGGATGGGCTGGGCGCCAATCTGCTGTTGTCCCAGTGCGTCCGATACGATCTGGGCAACATCTTCGATCCGGCCTATACCATGGTCTGCAAGGTGAATAAGGGGTTGTTGGGTGGGCGGTGAATCGTTTGATTTCAAGCGGCGGGGAGATTGCTGTCGCCGCCTTACGCGGTCATATAGAATCCAGTGATGTTTAGCGTCGTCCAGTAGAGTCTATAAGTGTATGTTATATGAGTGGTTTATCTAAGTATTGCTGTGACTTGACTTGCTACCAACATCCCTTGCAATCCACTACTATCCCCCATATAATGGGGGGATGGATACTGTAAGTAACTTCAGACCGGCCCGACCTAATACAAAACCCACCGGCCGCCACCCCAGCAACGCCCTCTCGGCCGCCTTCCTGCGCTCCG
>JAPOZE010000227.1 GCA_026706225.1 Acidobacteriota bacterium | reverse complement strand
CGCGCCGGTATCAGCCCGTCAGGTCGTCACCATCTCGGAAACGTCAGCCACCTTCAGAAACGTCTGCAGGAGAAAGGCCAGCAGGGCGAGACGGTTCCTCCGCACCCCCGGGTCCTCGTCCATCACCAGCACCCGGTCAAAGAAGGAGTCCACCGCGGGCCTCAGCGAGGCCATCATTCCCAAAGTCGCCTGGTGCCGTCCGGCACGAATCGCCTTGGAAATCCCGCGGTCAAGCGAAACGACCTGGCCGTGGAGCAGACTCTCCTCCGGGGTTGCAAACAGCGCCGGATCGATGACGCAGGCTGCTTGAGAATCCACTTCGGCTTTCAACAGAATGTTCTTGATCCGCTTGAAACTGGTCGCCAGCGACCGGAAATCGGAGCTCTCGCGCATGCCGGCGATGGCGCCCAAGCGCTTGCGGCTTTCCACCGGATGATCCCAACACACCTCCAGCACCGCGTTGATTTCGTCGTAGCGGAACCCCTGCTCCCGAAAGAGGAAACGCATCCGGTCCTTCAGGAAGTTCCGAAAAGTCAGGGACGTTTCCTCCAGGGATCGATCGGCGAAACCGCGAACTCCCTCATAGGCCTTGGCCAGCATGCCTTCGCAGGAGAGGTCCAGTTCCTTCTCCAGCAGGATACGGATCAAACCCATGGCCTGGCGGCGCAACCCCAGCGGGTCCCGGGATCCGGTGGGGACCAGGCCCAGGCAGAAGGCTCCCGCCAGTGTGTCCAGCTTATCGGCCATGGCGACAATCGCACCGGCAAGCCCGCGCGGCACACGGTCTTCCGAGGATACCGGCAGGTAGTGGTCGTATATCGCCTCCGACACCGCCGGCTCCATGCCCTGGACGCGGCCGTAGAGCCCCCCCACCACTCCCTGCAGATTGCTGAATTCCCGGACCATCTCGGTGGTCAGATCGGTCTTGCATAGCTCAGCGGCCTGCTGCACCCGGGAAAGGAGTTCGGGTTGTTGGATCCGCTTGACCATGAACTTCGATAAGACTTTTATTCTCAGAGCCTTATCATAGAGAGTGCCAAGATTTCTCTGATAGGTGATCTTTCTCAGCAGACCGATCCGGTCCCGCAGGGAAACCCTCAGGTCAGACTCCCAAAAAAAAGCGGCGTCCGACAGGCGAGCTCTGAGCACCCGCTCATGCCCAGCCTGAATTTGTCGGGAAAAGGCCTCATCCGAATCCGCCACCGCCAGGAATCTGGGGAGCAGCCTCCCCTCACTGTCCCGGAGCGAGAAATACTTTTGGTGCTCTCGCATCACCGTGATCAACACCTCTGCCGGGAGCTTCAGGAACCCCGGGTCAAAGTCCCCGCACACCACGCTGGGATGCTCGCTGAGATGGGCCACGGTCTGCAGCAGCCCTCGGTCCTCCACCAGGTGACCACCCTGCCCTCGCGCCGCTTGCTCCAGACCCTCCTGGATACGGCGCAACCGCTTCGTCGAATCGATTTCGACATCCGCCTCTCGTAGCTTCTGCCGATAATCCGCGAAGTGGGTCACCACCGCTTCACGGTTGCCGGCCAGAATTCGGTGCCCGTAAGTACGGTCTCCTGCCCGGACCGAAGCCAGTCGGACGGGTACGACCTGCCGGTCGAAGAGGCAAAGAATCCATCGAATCGGCCGCAGAAACAGAAACTGGCTGGCTTCCCACCGCATGCTCTTGGGCAATTCCAGTCCCTTGATGGCGTTGGGAATTTCCTCCACCAGAATGTGTTCGGCTTTGCGCC
Source organism: Acidobacteriota bacterium (assembly GCA_026706225.1). The sequence continues at coordinate 3,932 of JAPOZE010000227.1, read as the reverse complement.
CCGGCACCTGCTTCCGGTAGGCCAGATAACTGCCCTTTTTTGTCTTTACCTCGGAAAGGGCCTCCACCCCGACCCGGTTCTTGCGGGCGAAGCCCAGGGCGGCGGCCGTGGGGTGGCCTTCCCGGTCAAAGGCGATGGCCCAGGGAGGGCCCGCGATGACCTGGTTCCGGCCCGGCTGGGCGGTGGATACACCGCTGGCATGGACAATCAAGCGCCGCGGAGTCGAATAGGCGTCGATTTCGTCAAAACCCAGAGAATGAACGGAGAGAACCCGTTGAATATTCTGTTTCAATTGCTGCGAAGCACCCGGCAGGAATCGGGCCGGTATCTCTTCGCATCCTATCTCCAATAAGAATTCTGCTGACATTGGTTTAACGCAGAACGTTTAATCAGAAACATCAGATTAAATCCGCCCTCCTGGTCCGCTCCTGGTCCCGGAATTTTGGCGATGGTCTTCGCCGGTCACATAGTGTCGAGCGATGCGGCAGGCGAGGGCGCGCACACGCTGAATCATCCGTGTGCGTTCGGAGACGCTGATGGCGCCCCTGGCATCCAGGACATTGAAGGTGTGCGAGCACTTGAGACAGTAGTCGTAGGCCGGCAGGATCAACCCGTCTTCGATCAGACGATCCGCCTCTCTTTCGTAATCGTTGAACCAGCCGAAGTGCAGGTCGATATCGGCAGATTCGAAATTGTAACGGGAAAACTGGACTTCGTCGGCGTGTCTGAGGTCTCGATAACCGACACTGGCATTCCACTCCAGATCGAACACATCCGACCTGTGGCTCAGGAACATCGCGATCCGTTCCAATCCATAGGTGAGTTCCACCGAAACCGGGTTCAGCTCCAGCCCCCCGGCCTGCTGGAAATAGGTGAACTGGGTAATCTCCAGGCCATCCAACAGGACCTGCCAGCCGGCTCCCCAGGCCCCGAGGGTGGGCGATTCCCAATTGTCCTCTTCAAACCGAATATCGTGGCCACGCAGGTCAATGCCTATCTTTTCCAGGCTCCGCAGATAGAGAGACTGCACCTCGGGCGGGCCGGGCTTCAGAACGACCTGAAGCTGGTGATGCTTTTGAACCCGGTTGGGATTCTCTCCATAACGGCCATCTGCAGGACGCCGGCTGGGCTCCAGGTAGGCCACTCGATAGGGATCGGGCCCAAGCACCCGGAAGAAGGTCTCGGGGTTCATGGTTCCTGCCCCTTTTTCCACGTCGTAAGGCAGATGGATGACACATCCGTGCTCCGCCCAGAATGTCTGCAAATCCATGAACAGTTGTTGGAACCACATGATCTAACGATTCCCTGATTCCTGCCGCAGCAGCGACAGTGAATCGAACTTTCGCTCGAACCCGGACTGTACCATCTCTTCGGCAACCGCATTCAGCGCCGAAATGGCCTGTTTTGCCACTTGCCCGCCTGCCAACTCCGGCAGAGACTTCTTCACCACCAGACCAGCCAATTCCAGGACTTCTCCGTCGATCCGGCGCCCTGCCCCTTTCCGGCATTCCCGGCAGAAAATTCCTGGGGCATCCCGCTGGGAGTAGGCTCCTGTTCCGGGGCCCAAGGCCGCGCCGCAACCACTGCAGGCGGTAAGGCTGGGAAGCAATCCTGCCAGTTTCAAATGCCAGATCTGGAAATAGACGGAGGCCAGCCGGGACTTGTCCCTATCCCGCAGCAACGGTAGCACATGCAGCAAAAGGCGAAACAGAGAATCGTTGGCTTCACGTTCGGGAACCGTTTCCATCAGGAGTTCCAGCAAATAGGAAGAACGCAGGTAGGCCTGGTAATCCTCAATTGCCAGTCCATAACCCTTCAGCAACTCCACCTTGTCGATCGACACCAACTCCTGACTACGCCCCTCAAAGGCAACCAGCTCCACCCATGACAAGGGTTCCAGCCGACCGGAGAAGCGGCTCCTGATCCGACGACTTCCGCGAGCCACGCCCCGCACCTTGCCGTACTTTCGGGTATAGGCCACCACAATCCTGTCTGTTTCCCTGAACGGATAGGTCCGCAGAATGATGGCCTCGCTACTCAGAATCCCCATCGATTATCCAACCGCGATCGGATGTCGACGCGCCGACGCTTTCAGAAAACGGGTCGCCGGCGGTCCTGCTTCCCGATGAGCACTCTGCCTGACACCCTGAGGCATCGGTCAGACAAGCGCCCCAAAGTATCACAGAATTCCAGGAAACCAAACAGACCCCACGGCCCCTCCAGCGGGGGGAGGGTGAGGCATCGGAGTCGGAGGAGTCGTTGACCGGTCTCATGGGCGGTGTTAGGATACCGCCCTCCCCAACTCCCTCCCCCACATCACCCTATAGGACTCCCTCCGTTGGAGACATACATGTGCGCTCTTCCCCGACTGAACCTGCGGATGAAGTTGATTCTGGCGACGGTGCTGCTGCTCGCCTCGGTCCTCCTGCTGGCGATCTCGCTGCTGAGCCACCACATGCGCAAAGTGATTCGCGAGCACACCCGGCAGCGCGGCGTCGCCATCGCCCGGATCTTCGCCAGCGGAGCCAACTTGACCCATCTGCAGACCTACAATTACCGCATGCTCCAGGTCAATGCGCGACTGGCTCGGCAGGAAAGCCGGCTTCTCTATGCCATTGTCTATGACAAGGAAGGCAGGGTGGCGGCCCATTCCGAAGACGCCTCCCTGATCAATACCCATCCGACGGGAGCCGCGGCCCGGCAATCCCTGCAAGCCGAGAAACCACTGTTCCGTCAACTCGGTCATCGATTGCGCGACGGTTCTTCCGATATTCCTGTCTTTGATTTCACGGTTCCGGTCCTGTCGTCCGAGTCTGAGCTACGTTGGGGCACGGTCCGCCTGGGCTTTCTGACGGATGGAATGAACCGGAGGGTCCGGGAGATTCAGGCGGTGATCTTGAAGGTGGGTCTGGCGGCGGTTGTGGCGGGAATTCTGGGCGCCTGCATCCTGGCCAACCGCATCACCGACCCCGTTTCGACCATCGCCGGGGGAGCCTTGAGGGCCTCGGCGGGCGACCTTTCGCACCGAATTCAAGTCAAGACCGGCGATGAGCTGGAGGGATTGGCCAACCACTTCAACGACATGATGGGCCGCATCAGGCAGAGTCAGGAGGAAAGGATCGAAACGGAAAAGCTGGCGGCGGTCGGCACCATGGTCAATACCATCGTCCACGACTGCCGAACCCCCATTACCGTCATCAAGGGATTTGCTTCCGTCTTGAGTGACTACGAACTGTCGGCTGACAAAAAGAAAGAATGCCTGGCATTCATCCACTTTGAGGTCGAACGCATGGAACGCATGCTGGATGAGATCCTCCAGTTTGCCAACGACAAGAAGACCCGCATGTCTCTGGAAACCTGCAACCTCGATCAAGTTCTGAGAAATTGCTGCATCGAGATCCAGGCCCTTTACCAGGACAACGACACCCGTTTCGTGCGGGAGCTCAACTGCAATGCCCGGGTAACCATCGACAAGGACAAATTCATTAGAGCTCTCCTGAATATCGCGGTCAATGCCAGGGACGCGCTGGAGGGTCGGGGCACCTTCTCGATTCGCAGCGAGATCCGGCAGGATCGAGCCTGCATCCGGCTCACCGACGATGGCGCCGGAATTCCCGCCCACCTTCAAGCCACCCTCTTCCAGCCCTTCTTCACTAAGGGCAAGCGCACGGGTTTCGGCCTGGGAATGTCCATTACCAAGAAGATCATCGATGACCTCTCCGGCACCATCGCTGTCGAAAGCCAGGTTGGCCGAGGAACATCCTTCCTGGTCTCGATTCCCCTTGCTGGAACCCCGCTGCACGAAGATGAAAAGCGAGCCACGAATGGATACGAATGAACACGACTTTCTTTTGAAAACGCAACACTAAGCCCTGGGATGGTGCTCCCGGTAGATCCCCTTCAGGCGTTCTTTCAATACGTGAGTATAGATC